>JBBSAR010000340.1:0-5249 GCA_038252125.1 Desulfatiglandales bacterium | reverse complement strand
GGAACAGGGTCATCATGATGAGGTTGTCGTGATAGGTGGTATGGATGGACCACTTTCCGTGGGGGGTAAGATAGTTGAGGACAAGCTCTTTTCCGGGCATCGAGGGAACCCTGGTACGGGCGTATCCCAGCCCCCTTGCATCCAGAGGGGGGCGATAGTGCGGAAGCGATTCCCCGTACCGGAGCATCCATTCATGGTCCTGGTAAAACTGCGCCCTGCCGGTAAGGGTCCGAAACGGCACCAGGTGCTCGATATTCAAAGAAAAAGCCGTATAGGTCCGGGTATCCGAGTGCACGGCGCTCCAGACGGGACTCATGATTTCTCTACGGGGCTGGGCCACCAGGTCATCGAAGGTGTAGCGCTTGCCCTCCAAACCTCGGGCCAGGTGAGCCAGTTCTAATCCTGTGCATTTCTCCAGGTCCCGCCAACCCTTTACAGCTACCCTGCCGTTTGTTTCGGGAGAGAGGGCCAGGATGACTTCGGCGCCGTCCTTCTGGGTCAGGATACGAGGCATCCCCTTCGAGATTCCTTCCTCCGAAACCACCCCCAAAAGCTCCTTCAACTCCTCATATTCTTCCGCCGTGTCCCAGGATACGCCTTTTCCTTCCACTCCCTTTTCAGCGACCAGAGGGCCCAGAGCAGTCATCATCTTAAACGTATTCGGGAAGTCCCGCTTCACCACTTTGAGGTGCGGCATGGTCTTTCCGGGGACGGGTGCTATCTCTCCCTTCCGCCAGTCTTTCACCGGACCGAAAGGCTGGGCCATTTCCGCGGGCGTATCGTGGTTCATCGGCCTCGCTACCAGGTCCTCCTGAATGCCGAGATGCTTGGCCGCCAGCTCGGAAAATTTCCGGGCGATGGCCTTGAACTGATCCCAATTGGTCCTGGATTCAAAGAGTGGGTCCACCGCGGGAGTGAAGGGGTGAATAAACGGGTGCAAATCAGTGGTGTTCAAATCGTCGAATTCATACCAGGTCGCGGCAGGCAGGACTACATCCGAATAGAGCGCACTGGTTGTCATGCGCATCTCCAGTGTGACCAGCAAATCCAGCTTGCCTTCCGGATCCGACTCCCGGACCTTCATCTCCCGGGGCCTGAAGTCCCGGTTTTCTTCATCCATCACCGCGTCATCGGCGCCCAGGAGATGGCGCAGGAAGTATTCATGTCCCTTGTTGCTGGCGCCCAGAACATTTGCTCTCCAGAAAAACATCACCCGAGGGATATTCTCAGGCGCATTCGGATCTTCGGCTGCAAAGTGAAGATCACCGGATTTCAGCTGGTCCACCACGTTCGATATTATCTCTTCTTCCGAAACGGCGCCTCGCTCCCGCGCCTCCTTGCAAAGCTTAAGCGGGCTGCGGTTGAATTGCGGATAAAAAGGCAGCCAGCCCAGCCTGGCGGCGACGATGTTGCAATCAGCAAGGTGTCTTTCTACCTTGTCAGCATACCAGGGGGCCGCCAGGGCCGCGGGAGTCAGTTTTTCATAGCGCCACTGGTCGGTCGCAAAATAGAAGAAGGAGGTGCCGTTCTGCTGGCGCGGTGGGCGGAGCCAATCCTGGGCGAAGGCGAGCGTGGCCCATCCCGACTCGGGCCGGACCTTTTCCTGCCCGGTGTAGTGGGCCCAGCCGCCGCCGTTTACGCCTTGACAGCCGCAGAGGGTGGTGAGATTGAGGTAGGCCCGATAAAGCATATCGCTGTGGAACCAATGGTTGGTCCCCGAACCGAGCAGGATCATGGACTTGCCTTTGGTTTTTTCGGCGTTTTCCGCAAATTCCCGGGCCACCCGGATCACGTCGCCCCGCGGCACGCCCGTAATCGACTCCTGCCAGGCCGGGGTAAAGGGTTTGGGGTCGTCATATCCTTCCGCGCAGTCCCCCCCGTGACCCCGATCAAGACCCAGATGGGCGGCAAGGAGGTCGAAAACCGTGGTGACCAGGATTTCCTCGGCGCCCCTGGTGATTTTTTTCACCGGGACCATACCCGTCTTTTCGCCAACCCTGTTCGGTTCAAAGACCGGGAACTTCACGGGTTTCCAGCCGACGTTGGCGCCTTCTTCGGAGAAACTGAGCAGGGGCTCGATTTCGGACCCGGAAAGCGCATCCTGCAGCTTGAGATTCCACTTGGACTTGTCACCCCAGCGAAAGCCGATGCTTCCCGCGGGCACTACAAAATCCTTCGTCTTGGAGTCAAAAAGGACCGTTTTCCATTCTCCGTTGCTGCTTTCGAATCCCAGATCCGAGGCCCGAAGGAAACAGCCCGAGATATACTTTTCCCCGTCCCTCTTGAGCATGACGGCAAAGGGCAAATCGGTATATTTTCGGGCGTAACCGGTGAAATAGGGGACCTGACGGTCAAGGTAGAACTCCTTCAGCACCACGAATGTCATGGCCATGGCCATGGCGCCGTCGGTTCCGGCTTTGGCGGGCAGCCAGATGTCGGCAAACTTCACATACTCCGCATAGTCGGGAGAGACGGCCACCACCTTGGCGCCCCGGTATCTCATCTCCGAGTAGAAGTGGGCATCCGGCGTCCGCGTCTGGTTTATATTGTTGCCGGCGCAAATCACATAGGTGGACTGGTACCAGTCGGCGCTTTCGGGAACGTCGGTCTTTTCACCCCAGATCTGGGGCGAAGCCGCCGTCCAATCGGAATACCAATCATAGAAGCTCAGAACGGAGCCGCCGATGAGGGAGAGAAACCGGGCCCCGGAGGCATAGCAGACCATGGACATGGCGGGAATGGGGGTAAAGCCGAAAATTCGGTCGGGTCCGTACTTTTTAATGGTGTGCACCAAGGCAGCCGCGATGAGCGTGGCTGCCTGATCCCAGGTGACGCGCACAAATCCGCCCTTGCCCCGCCTTTTGCGGTATTCTTTTCTTTTGCCGGGATCGGCCAAAATGCTTTCCCAGGCTTTCACGGGATCGCCTTGAGAAGCCAAGGCCTCCTGCCAGACTTCCAGCAGGGCCGAACGCATATACGGGTATTTAACCCGGAGCGGGCTGTAGATATACCACGAAAAGCTCGCTCCGCGGCTGCAGCCTCGAGGTTCGTAATTTGGCGTATCTTTTCCCGAGCGCGGATAATCCAAGGCCTGGGTCTCCCACACGATGATCCCGTCCTTCACGTACACATGCCAGGAACAGCCTCCGGTGCAGTTGACCCCGTGCGTGGAGCGCGTGACTTTGTCGTACTCCCAGCGCCGGTGGTACAGCGATTCCCAACGACGGGACTGACAGCGACTCATCGCCCAGCCCTCGGAGAGCTTCTGCTTCTGCCGTCGCTGCGCAGTGGGGCGAATGAATTTCAAAGAAAGTGGAAGATCTCTTTTTGCCATCGGGGTTCTCCGTTCCGGGACGCAATGCAATACGCACAGTGATCTTAGAGCCTCATTTTCACGTATTCCCCGACGAGTATCGCCGCGGGATACAAGACCTGTTCTTCGGTCCGGGCGTGCAGGGTGAGTTTCTTAGCGAAACTTATATACTCCGTCTTTCCTTCTTCTCCGGCCGCATCAACCAGCTTCCCCAGTGCATCTACGATAGCCTTGTGCTCTTCCAACATCTGAGGGAGCTCTGTTTTCAGCTTGTCGGTCATTGTCAGAACACGCTTCATCTCAGGGGTGACTTCGCCCTTCATCAAATGCGTCATCAACCCAAGCGGGGGCAAGGCATATTCCTCCTCTTTCACGAAATGGGGGTGCATTAGTTGCGCCACATACTTGGCAGCCTCACCCGTGTTGCCGCCTTCCTTTGTGGCTTTGGCAAGATCCGCGTGAAGCTCTTCATGCTCTGTCTTCAACGGCGTAGGAATAATGAATTGCATGTCACATCTCCTTTCCATAAAAATGATAAAAGACCAAAGGAACCAAGCAGGCTATCTCAGGCTGTTTTTCAACCTCTCTCTTTCCCTCAGGAAATCTTCCAGGATGGCCCGCATCTGCTCCGTTCTCAGGATTTTGGTTGCCGCCCTAAAAATCTTGTCTTCTTCTTCTATAATATGGTGTTCCACGATTTCTTTGCACACCTGCAGCTTTGCCTTCCACTGATCCAGCTCTTTTGGCATCAGGTCCAGTTCACCTATAATCAAATTAATAACGTGGTGCTCCTCAATGGATTCCAGAACGTCGTCATAAGACTCCCGGTTGGCTTGAAGAGGCGGATAAAACACCTCTTCTTCCGCTTTCGTGTGGGGTTCAATGGATAGCTTGAAATTCCTGAACAACTTTTCCCGTCTCATTGATTCAGTGCCGGCTGTCTCTTTGAGTTGCAAGAGGGCGTTCTTGAACAACTCGTGATCCTTCTTGAGGATTTCAAGAAATTTCTTGTGCATTCGACACCTCCCGTTGTTTTGAAGGACGAGCTCGGTAAGCGCTCAGCCTTTTACCCTGCCTGTCACAGCTTCGTCGCTTATCTTATCCCTGATATCCGCCTTAGATTCAATAAGGTGAATCCCGTATCTTCAGATCGTAAATCATGTATCTATTGATAAACGGCGACCAAAGCGTGTTAGATCCGGTCCTTCTTTGCGAAAAAAGGAAAAACCTTCTCAGGAGGCTATTAAAAGACACCTGCTACCTCAAGTACATTGCGTTTAGCGTAGAAATACATGCGATGCCCCATTCACCCCAAGCTCAATCCAGTATATATTAATATTAACAGGTACTGGTCGGCAAGGTTGCAATCCGGCGGGCGAGAGGTTCGCCGGGGCGAAGAAGCGGAAGGAGAGGACCATGACATTGAGCCGAGAACTGGCGGCTTTCGTGATGAATGCCTCTTATGACGAACTTTCAACCGAGGCAAAGGCGCAGGTCAAGATCAGGGTCCCCGACAGCCTGGGTTGTGCGATCGGGGCCTTGGAAGCGGATATGATCAGGCGACTGAGGCGGCAGATGGATGATTTCGGCGGCCGGGAGCACTGCACCCTGATAGGCGGGGGGCGAGGGGCGCCCGATCGGGCCGCATTTTACAACAACGCCCTGATTCGGTACTTGGATTTCAACGACGGCTATCTTGCCAAAAACGAGACCTGTCACCCCAGCGACAACATCGGGGCGATCCTGGCGTCGTCCGAATATGCCCGGAGAAGCGGCAAAGACCTGCTTACGGCTATAGCGGTTGCCTATCAGGTCCAATGTCGCCTGAGTGATGAAGCTGCGGTCAGGGCCAAAGGATTCGATCATACCACCCAAAGGTCATATACTGTGTGTTGACCTACAAGAAGTAATAAAGCAAGGCAGCTTCCATGAAAAG
>JBBSAR010000339.1:0-5266 GCA_038252125.1 Desulfatiglandales bacterium | reverse complement strand
CTCAGACTCCAGATGAATGGGTTGTATCCGAGAAAGATAATCGGGATGGACCACCACTTTTGACGCACCGGAATCCCGAATAATATATTCCAGTTCAGCAGTCGGGTAAACGTCGCACAGGGGAACTGCGATACCCCCGGCACGCCAGATCCCCCATTGAACCGCAACATGAACGAAGCCTCTCGGGATGAGATAGGCCACCCGTTGGCCGTTTAGATCGTTTTCATTTCTCAACAGGCCCGAAGCAACGCGACCGGATGTCTCAAGAAGCTCCCTGTAGCTGAACGCCCCTTCCGGCGCCGACAAGGCGAGGCTGTCGCCGTATTCACAAGCCCGTGCTATCAGTGGAATGGAAGAAGGTGTCATGATATTCATTTAACGGCAAACCCGCATATCCCCTGTTTCCAGAAACCGCTGATGGAAGGAAAAAACCTCCCCGAGAAGATGGGGCTCATGCCCTCCCCGCTCCTTGAGCGCTCTCTGGTAATAATCCCACAACAGATCACGATAATCCGGGTGGGCGCATTTCCGGATAACCTGCTCCGCCATCTGTCTCGGGGTGAGCGGCCTGGAATCCACCAGGCCATATTCCGTCACAACCACATCAACGGAATGTTCGGAATGATCCACATGACTGACCATGGGCACAATGGAAGAAATTCGACCGTCTTTGGCCGTGGAAGGCGTTACCATGAAGGTAACGGAGCCGTTCCGCATAAAATCGCCTGATCCACCGATACCGTTCATCAGCTGCGACCCCATGAGATGGGTGGAATTCACCTGGCCGTAGATATCGATCTCAATGGCCGTATTAACGGCAAGGACCCCCAGCCGACGAATGATCTCCGGGGAGTTGGAAATCTCCACCGGCCTGAGAACAATTTTTTCCTTGTACCTGTAAAGCTCATTAAAAAAACGTTTCCTGGCTTTCTCCGAAAGCGTGAGCGCGGAACCGGAGGCGGCCTTCACCTTACCCATGTCAATCAGATCCAATACGCTGTCCTGAAGGACCTCAGCATAAATATCAAGCGCGTTAAAATGCTCATTATCCAGAAAGCTGCCCAATACGGCATTGGCTACAGCTCCTACTCCTGCCTGCCACGGCAGGGAGGGAGGAAGCCGGCCTTTTTTTATTTCATGGCTCACGAAATCAAGGACATGTTCCGCTATCAGCCTGGAAGTTTTGTCCGGATCCGTGAAAACAGGACAAGAATCCTGCTCATCGTGAAAAATTACGGCAACCACACGATTTGGATCCATCTCGATGAAGGGTTTGCCTATCCTGTCGCCCGTTCGATACACGGGGATAGGCATTCGGTAAGGAGGATCTTCCGGAATATAGATGTCGTGAATCCCTTCCAGATCAGGGGGTTCACTATTGCTCATCTCAATGATGATTTTTTGCCCTTCTCTCACGTAAGTGGGCGTATTCCCAACCGACATGGTAGGAATAATCGCCCCCTTTTCGGTAATGGCAACCGCCTCCACCACGGCCACATCCGCCCGTCCCCACTCTCCCGCTCTCACACGAGCCGACAGGTTGGAAAGATGATCGTCCTTGAAAAGTATTTTACCGTCGTTGATCTTCTCCCGCATGAGACGGTCGCCCATATAAGGCCTTCGCCATGCCACTACTCCGGCCTCCGCCAGAAGCCTGTCCACCGCTTCACCGGTAGAGGCCCCAGCGAACAGATTGATCTTGAACTTTTCACCCGCATTGGCTCTGCGCGCCAGTTCCTGTGGAATCAGTTTCGGATACCCCGCGGTAAAACCCGAAATGAAGAGATTTGTACCGTCCTGGATATGGCTCGCCGCTTCCGAAGGACTGGTAATTTTATCTAACAAAGGTTTATATCGTATCCTCTCCAAATGCATAATTCGTGCTTCTCCTTAGAGCCGGTCTACCCGTATGTTTCCTAATAACTCCAACATGTCATCGTCCAATAGATACAGAAATTCCTTTAACGGATATTCACTGCCGCAGCCCGGGCAGCGCCAAACGGTGCGCCTTCAGGTGCGAACCAGTTTCAATTGTTCTTCGCATGTACATTTCATCGCTGTTCTTTTATTCCTCCTATAAATGCGGAACAGGTCCTACCAGAATTCCCTTTAAAAGTCACTGGCAAAAATCGCAGGCTTTTTCTTACCGCTTTATGCTACCATTTTTCCATCCCCTATGCTATACAAAGCGCCGGGTTTTAGAACGATTTGAATAAAGGAGAAAAAAGCGATGAAAATCGGCTGGATCGGTACAGGCGTCATGGGCGGTCCCATGGCGGGTCACCTTCAGAAAGCGGGCCACGAACTGTCCGTTTTTAACCGCACCAAATCGAGAGCCATGCCATTGATGAACAACGGGGCCGTTTGGTGCGACTCACCGGCAGGGGTAGTTCAACAATCCGAAATCATTTTCACCATGCTTGGCCATCCTCAAGACGTAAAAACCACCTATTTCGGCGAAAATGGAATTCTGGGATCGAAAGGCCCACTGAGAATCGTGGTGGACATGACGAGCAGCCAGCCCACGCTTGCGAAAAGCATCTATGAAGAAGCGGCAAAGTTTCAGATTGAATCCCTCGATGCGCCGGTTTCCGGGGGAGATGTGGGCGCCAGGGAGGCCATACTGGCCATCATGGTGGGAGGGAAGAAAGAAATTTTTGAAGAAGTCCTGCCGCTCTTTGAGGTGATGGGGAAGACGATCTCCTTCATGGGAGGTCCCGGCGCAGGCCAGCATACAAAGGTGTGCAATCAAATCCTTGTAGCAGGAACCATGATCGGTGTTTGTGAGTCCCTGCTCTATGCATCGAAACTGGGTTTAGACAGCCAATCCGTCATCGACATCGTGGAAAAAGGGGCCGCCGGTTCCTGGTCCATCAGCAACCTCGGAAGAAGGATCGTCAAAGAGGATTATAATCCGGGATTTTTTGTGGAGCATTTCATCAAAGATATGGGGATCGCTCTCCAGGAAGCCTCAGCAGCGGGATTTTCCCTGCCCGGACTGGCCCTGGTGCAGCAGCTCTACATAGCACTCAAGGCGCAGGGACACGGACGCTCCGGTACACAGGCGCTGATTCTTGCCCTCAGGAAGCTTAGCAGCAGCGATTAAACGTGCATCAATAAACGAGCAGGAGGCAACCATGGCCAAACTATTATGGCAACCATCGGAAGAACGGATCAAGAGTAGCAATATGTATCGCTTCATGCAGTTCATAAACGATCGTTACGCTAAAGATTTCGCCGATTATAGCGACCTGTACCAGTGGTCCATTGATAACATCTCCGATTTCTGGGCCTCCATGTGGGAATTGGCCGAAATAAAGACATCAAAACCCTATGACAGAGTAGTTGATGATCTGCATAAACTACCCGGCGCCAGATGGTTCCCGGGGGCAAGGCTCAACTTTGCGGAAAACCTTCTGCGCTTCAGAGATGACCATACCGCCCTTATATTTAAGGGCGAATCCAGAGATTCCGTCAGGATGACCTACGCCGAACTTTACGATGAAGTGAGCCTTGTTGCCGCGGCACTGAAAGAATCCGGGGTCCGGGCTGGAGACAGGGTGGCAGGATTTGTGCCCAATATGCCACAGGCTATCATCGCCATGTTAGCAGCCACAAGTCTGGGGGCCACATGGTGCTCCTGTTCCCCTGATTTCGGCATGAAGGGAGTGCTCGATCGATTCGGCCAGATCAAACCGAAAATCCTCTTTACGGCGAACGGCTATTTATTCAAAGGGAAAAAACTCGATTCCCTTGCAAGGGTTGCGGAGATCATGGGCGCTCTGCCATCCATTGAAAAAGTCGTGGTCGTTCCCTACACGGAAGAGAATCCGGACGTTTCAAACGTTCCGAAAGCCATAGGCTATAGGGACTTCATATCAGGTGGAGAGCCATCTGAAATCAGTTTTGAACAGCTCCCCGCGGACCACCCCCTCTACATCATGTTCACCTCCGGCACCACGGGCCTGCCCAAATGCATGGTGCAGAGCGCCGGCGGCATTCTGGTGCACCATATCAAAGAACTGATGCTCCACGCCGATTTAAAGAGGGAGGACACCATTTTCTATTTTTCCACCTGCGGATGGATGATGTGGAACTGGCTGACAAGCTCTCTTGCGCTGGGAGCCACCCTGGTACTGTTCGACGGCAATCCTTTTTATCCCGATGCAGGCGCTCTGTGGAAGATGGCGCAGGATGAAAAGATCACCATGTTTGGAACGAGTGCCGGGTATATCGCCGCACTCCAGAACGAGGGCGCCCACCCGGGAAAAGATTATGACCTGTCACCGCTAAAAGAGATCCTTTCAACAGGGTCCCCTCTTTCCATAGAAGGATTTGAATATGTTTACCGGGAAATAAAACAGGACGTTCAACTGGCATCCATCTCCGGGGGATCGGATATCAACGGTTGTTTTGCGGGCGGAAATCCCATGGGTCCTGTCTATGCGGGAGAACTTCAATGCAGATATCTGGCCATGAAAGTGGAGGCCTTTGATGAAAACGGCAAACCGGTACGAAACCGGCAGGGAGAACTGGTCTGTCTGGCGCCCTCCCCATCCATGCCCATCTATTTCTGGGATGATCCGGACGGCAAGCGGTATCACGAAGCCTATTTCGATGTATACCCCAACATCTGGAGGCACGGAGATTTCGTGGAGATCAGCGACCGCGGGGGCGTTGTTATGTACGGCAGGTCCGACGCGACCCTGAATCCCGGCGGCGTTCGAATCGGGACGGCGGAGATCTACCGGCAGATGGAACAGCTGGATGAAATCGAAGACAGTCTCGTGGTGGGGCAGAACTGGAATAATGATGTCCGCGTGATCCTTTTTGTCAAACTGGCGGCCGGCCATGGACTGAACGATGACCTCAGGAACAAGATAAAGGCAACGCTCAGGACCAACGCCTCCCCCAGGCATGTGCCCGCCAAGATCCTTGAAATCCCGGCCGTTCCCTACACTTTGAATATGAAAAAGGTTGAACTGGCCGTTAAAAAGATCATCGAGGGAAAAGAAGTCCTGAACCGGGATGCCCTGAGCAATCCGGAATCCCTCGATTTTTTTGCGAATATTAAAGAACTGGAAGAGGATTGAGGACAGAAGACAGGAGTCAGAAGACAGAATAGAGGACAGAGACACTTTCCATTCGCCTCCTGACTTTTGAATTCTGGATTCTGAATTCGTCATTTTCATATAAACGCATCGAATCTTGTTTTCTGGACAAGGGTGAAAGTGTACACATGAAATTGGATCAAATCAATATCCTT
>JBBSAR010000338.1:0-5268 GCA_038252125.1 Desulfatiglandales bacterium | reverse complement strand
TGACTGGGATGTTGAAAATCTTATGGTATTAAAAGGTTTAATACAGAATTAACGGGACATATTTTCCATTTTGCCAAGGACCCTAAAACATAGAGGTCTTAAACAGGAGTCGTATGATTGCATTTGACCTGGAGTGTTCGCAGGGACATATCTTCGAGGGTTGGTTCGACAGCCTTGAATCCTTCGAGGAACAAAAGACAAGAGAGCTGGTTTCCTGCCCCTATTGTGATGACTCAAACGTAAGAAAGGTGCTGTCACCCGTCGCGGTAAAAAAATCTCTGCCCGTTCCGGCAAACCGCCAAGCGGAAATCGATTACAACAGGCTCGCAAAGGAAGTGGTGGAATATATCAAAAGCAATTCCGAGGATGTGGGCGCCAAATTTGCTTCGGAAGCCCTCAAAATTCATTACGGGGTTGCCGATAGAAGAAGTATCAGGGGCTCAGCCACTGAAGAAGAAGAAAAAACCCTCAAGAAAGAAGGCATCGACTTCCTGAAGGTCCCTTTTCCGATTTCCGATACAGAAAAGAAGAATTGAACGCGTAATTAAGGAGAACCAATAGATGGGCAAGATTCGCAGGGCCATTATCAGCGTTACAGACAAGGAAGGAATCGTGGATTTTGCAAAATCCCTTTCAACCATGGGCGTAAAGATCCTTTCCACAGGCGGAACCGCAAAGGTTCTCAGAGAGGGAGGCGTTTCCGTAACCGATATTTCAGATTACACGGGTTTTCCCGAGATGATGGATGGACGGGTGAAAACCCTCCACCCCAAAGTTCACGGGGGCCTGTTGGGACTTCGCGACAACCCCGAACATGTCCACATGATGAAGACCCACGGCATAACCCCCATCGACATGGTGGTGGTGAATCTGTACCAGTTTGAAAAGACCGTATCGAAAGCGGGCGTACCTCTGGAGGAAGCGATTGAGAATATCGATATCGGGGGACCATCCATGTTGCGTTCTTCAGCCAAGAACTTCAAGGATGTAACGGTAGTCGTAGATCCCGCGGATTATCAAATTGTTTTGGAGGAAATGGCGGCACACGAGGGTCAAACCACCCCGGAAACCCGGTTCAGACTGGCTAAGAAGGTTTTTCGGTTGACCCATGAATATGATGGAGCGATCGCCCGTTACCTGGATTCGACGACGCTGTGAGATTTCTCTCTCTTTTCTCTTTTTCCCCGCACGGCATGTTTTTATGTACATGCCGTTCTTTTTTTTTGCAGTAAACGGCCTGAAAAGTCCGGCAACTTCCTGAACCATCCAGACTGTTTTCTTCCGGAAATGATGCGTGACTGCAAGTCAGATCACAGAATTCCATGGCTATCCGTTACTTCCTTATCTTTTTTCCATACGATCTTTGATGGATGCGTAGATATCCCGGATAATATCCGTGGACATATCCTTCATCGCCAGGCTCATGGCCTCCGCCAGGCCTGTCGGGTTATTCTGCCGGCAGGGTTTCTGTTCGTGGTATGTTTTCTGGAAAAGCACGTTCCTGCTGACATCCGGATCTTTTGAATCCATCAGCGTGATCGTCAGAGATAACACGGCCATCCAGTGTACCCCCTCATCCATCTCATAAAATTGATCCACGGAGCCTTCCAGAAGATAGGAAAACGGGAAACGGCTGTCGGGAGGGAGAACGGCACTGAACGCACCTGCATGGATAATATCCCGCCGGAGAAAATAGGTTGCCAGGGCGCCCGGATTGGCTCGCCATTTATAATAAAAATATTCATCTCTCTTATAGGAACCATTACGGTATATGATCCGAGAGGTATTGTACAACGGCGCCACACTAAAGGTTTCCACCTTGATCACAACAGGCAGAGGAGAAAGATCGGTTATGACGGGAGAATCGTATTCAAGCGTAAAATAGTCTATCTTGACCGCGGGCTGTTTCAGATCAGCGCATCCACCCATAAACAGGAGCACCGAAAGGACTGCCAAAAACATCTTACTATTCAAACGCATCAGAACCTCCAATCCTATCATTTAAGCATCAACCGCTAACGACGCATGGCTCCTTTTTCCGGGACCATCATTTCGTATCCTATTCAAATTTCCTGGTAGCAAAATGATGATCGGGAAAACCCATTCCGTCACAGGTCTTTTTTGCTGCCGCATCTGATTCCTATGGCAGCACCGGCCCTTCTATGCTGGTACGGACAAGAGGCTGAAACGCAAGGGGTTTTGTTGTACCAGCATAGAAGGGCCTCTCAACGGTCGGTGAAGGTTTATCCAAGACGCGGCAGCAAAAAAGACCTGGTGACTCCATTCGGGCCATTATTTTTGAATAAGACACATCATTTTTCCATCTCAGGCGCCACTTTTCTCGGCACGGGCGGCGTTCCCAACAGGAGTTGAGAAGGCTGATCAGCCAAAGTATCCATCAATCGGGACATATTATCGGTCGCCTTTTCAATGTTCCACACACTGACGGACAGTTGACGCATCAAGTCGGAGATAGAATCCTTCGACTCTTTCAAGAGAAGCGAACCATCCTTAAGAAGCATATTCGCGTTATCCAGCACCGTACCGAACTTTTCCACGTTGCTTCGTATGATCTTTCGGTTTTCAGCAATGATTTCTTCCACCCCCGCAAGACTCCTGTCGACGCTGCCCATGCTCGTCTCGGCCTCGCCGATGAACCGGTTCAGGGAAACGGCTGCCGTTTCCACCGATCCGAGGGTCTTCGCCCATCTCTCGGGCGCCAGAACAATTTTAACGCTCTGAAGGGTGGATCGAAGATCCGTTGAAATCCCCTTGATATCGGCATCAGCCATCGCTCCGTTCACATTGTCGAGAGTGAGTTTCAACTTATCGGAGATCCCCCTCAGGTCCAGGGAACCAATTTTGGTCAAGACATCATCGATACCTTTCAGAATCGCCGTGATATCCGATGGTTTGGTAGCGACAATGGGATATTCGCTGGGGAAATCGACCCCCGGAGAAAAATCCTTTTCCCCTTTCTTCTTACGGTCCAGTTCCACAAACATGCTTCCGGTTATGCCCACGTCTTTCAACTGCGCCACAATGGTATTGTCGAGGGTCTGTCCGGATTCGATCTTCATCACTACTTCTATCAATTTCGAATCGGGAGCGACCTGGATGCTGTCTACTCTCCCGACGGATACCCCTCTGTATTTGACAGGCGAATCCTTGCTCAAACCCTGCACGGACTCATTAAAGTAGCCGACATAATAATGCCCCCTCTGAAAGTGCCTCGACATGCCCAACCACACAACGGCGGCAATTCCCATCACTACGCCGCATGTCACGAAAAGGCCCACGGTGAACTTTGTTCTTGGCGATGCCATTATGCCGATTGCTCCTTTTCGAGATCCGAGTCGTCAAACCGACGGTTGAAGAAATTTCTTACAAATCGATTCTGACTGTGATCACGCAGGTATGCGGGATCTCCTTCAGCGATAATGCCTTTCGATTTCTTATCCAACATGACTACCCGTTTTGCTATGGCAAAAATGCTTTGCAGTTCATGGGTAACAATCACCATGGTGGTCCCCAAACTCCTGTTCAGGTGCATGATGAGATGATCGATCTCCGCGGAGGTAACAGGATCCAACCCCGCTGAAGGTTCGTCAAAAAAAAGGATCTTGGGATTGAGAGCCATGGCCCTCGCCAGCCCCGCCCTCTTTTTCATTCCCCCGCTCAGCTCTGATGGGAGATGATTGCCATATCCTTCCAGATTAACAAGGCCAAGTTTCATTTCAACAAGCGTTTCCACGGAACTCTTTGTCAGAGATGTATACTCTCTAATGGGCAGCGCGACATTCTCCGCAATGGTCATGGAGCCAAAAAGCGCCGCACTCTGATAAAGAACTCCCACTTTTCTTAATACGCCCTGCAGCTTTTTTTCATCATATCCGGAGACTTGTTCCCCATCAATAAATATTTCACCCGCACGGGGCTCAATCAGGCCGATGATTGATTTCAGCAGAGTGCTTTTCCCGCACCCGCTTCCCCCGAGAATCACAAAGATTTCGCCATCGTATACGTCAAACGAAACCTCTTTGAGTATAACGGCATCTCCGTAATTTATCTGAAGATCCCTGACTTTTATAAGGGGTTCTTTCTGCATTTGGATCCCCTCATCCCCAGTATCTAAGGATAACGGAGAAGATTGAGTCGCTAAGAATAATAAAGAAAAGGCTGGTCACCACCGACGAGGTGGTTGCCTGGCCTACGGACGCTGCGCCTCCCCTTACCTGGAATCCGCGCAGGCAGCCGATCCCGGCGACGAGGGAGGCAAACATACAACCTTTCATGACCCCCCAGAACACATCGAAGAGCTTGAGCGTCTTGATTGTCTGGTCAATATAGGAACTGGCGGTCAGGTCAAGCATGAACACCCCCACCAGCATCCCTCCCAAGATGGCGGCGATATCCGAAAAGAGAATAAGGATCGGAACCATGACAAGGGAGGCCAACACCTTGGGCACGACCAGAAAACGAACCGGATCAAATCCCATGGTGAACAGGGCGTCTATTTCTTCCGATATTTTCATGGTTCCAATCTCGGCGGCAAAAGAGGAACCGGACCTGCCGGCTACAATAATGGCGGTCATGATGGGCCCTAATTCCCGGGTCATGGCAAGGCTTACAAGGGAAGCCACATAGATATTGGCGCCGAACTGCTGGAGCTGCACAGATGACATGAAGGCCATGATCAGTCCCAGCAGAAAACTGATGAGAGCCACAATGGGAAGGCCGTCCACGCCGACCCGCTGCATATAAAGGAGGGTATCATCCAATCGAATGCGCCGTGGATTCAAGAAGGCCTGGCCCATGGCGAGACAGACCGAGCCGACAAAGGAAACGGCATCCCTGATTCCTGAAACATATCCAAGTGTCGCATCGCCTACGCGGACAAAAATACCTTGCCGGGGGACTTTTGAAAAAGGTTGTTCCCGGCCGAGAGAGTCGAATTTGAGAATCTCAAGGGTCTCTTGAAAGGCGTTGCTGACATTTTGAAGGGAAAAAACCCCCTTCCTGTCGGAAACGATTTTCTTGAGTTCTACAAGGATCAATGTCCCGAATTCATCCAGATAAGTCACCTCCGAAAGATCCACGGCAATGGATAAAGGCGGATCTTTTTTTAGCTCGGCAGGAAGCTCCCGAATGATTTTTCCGGCGTTTCTGGAATCCATGCTCCCGAAAAAATGAACTATTGCCCCGCCGCCGGGGTCCCTGGAAATCTCGTATCTGGAGTTTTCATTTACCGTCAAATTCTTTTCATCC
>JBBSAR010000337.1:0-5273 GCA_038252125.1 Desulfatiglandales bacterium | reverse complement strand
TCGAAGCGGTTTCAACCGGCGTCAGTCCGGGGAAGTAGAGTTGAAAAACGGTGCCTCCGGATTGATGGCAGTCCTCGACCGTGGTACAAAAGTCGCAGTCGCTGATTTTGCCCGGGCAGATATCCTTCTCGCTGGGAATGAATCGGCATCTGGTCGATTTCATGTCAATTTTAAACCCATATCTTTCCGAGAAAATTTTCATTCGCAAAAGGTCTGCTCCTTTGCCGCCCGCATTGAAATCGAAGACCCTCTTGGAGGAGTAATCCATGGTATCCTGGGTGGTGAAGAATCCTTCGAATATTCTTCTCTGGGCATCTTCAACGATGCCCACGCCATAATCGTGGACCACGAGTTCAACGCCCGAATCCATTTTCTTGACGGAAATTTCAATTTTTCCCTCATCCGGCGTATTTTCTATGGCGTTCTTGATGAGACCTTCCACGACCTTTTTCAGCGGGTCCAACGGGATGCAGATAGCCGGTACAGCTTCAATATGGGTGAGAATGTTTACCTCTCGATGAGAAAAAAGGGCCTTGAGATCCTCCAATCTTTCCTCAACAAAACGGTCTAAATAAACCTGCTGGGGTTCCATCTCTTTGGGACCGAAAAACTCATCGATCCTTTTCCGGATCATGTTGAGATAGGGGCCTTCTCCAAATTCCTCCGCCAGAAGGGCCTCCAGTTCATCGGCGCACTGGCTGAGCAGTACGGAGAGCAGGTTATGAGTCATGGAATGCCTGCCTCGGATGATATCTTCCACCTGGTTTTGAATTTCGACAATGCGATCCAGATTTCTGCGGATCCTCGCCATGGTAATCTTCCATTTGTCGTCGGGAAGGGCATCCATCTTTTTTGCAAGGATATTCATGGAACCTGAAAGGACGGAAACGGGCGTTTTCAATTCGTGGGATAGGTGGTTGATGACCTTGTCCTTTGCCCGGTTCATGCTGGTGACTTCCTTTATGGCCGTCTTGAGTTCCTCTGAGTACCGGGCGTTTTCAATAGAGAGGGCCACGGTTCCTGCTACCATGCTGAGAAGTTCCACCTGTTTCTGATCAAAATTTCCCTTTTTCTTGTTGATGGCGCACAGCACCCCGATGATGCGATCTTTGCTTGTCAAAGGCACAAGAAGCAGGTTTCTGGTATGGTATCCCAGGATCTTGTCCCTTTCACGGTGGAGTTCGGAATCTCCCGTTGCATCGGAAACGATGATCGGTTTTCCCGTCTTTACCACCTCTCCGGCCACGAGTCTATTGATGGGGAATTTCATCTCCTTCACTCTCTTCTTTGTGGAGCTGTCGTCGTAGGATACCCCGATAAAAGAGAGTTCCTTCATCTCCTCATCCGCCAATATTACAAGCGCTCCCTCCGTTTCCATGAGCTGCTTGACTTCGCCGCTGACAAAATCCAAGAGCGTATCCAGATCGGGATATCTGGGCAGCGCACGACTTATCCTGAGAAGCGCCGCATTCGTGCGGTACGCTTTTCTAATGTCCTCTGAAAAGCGCGCATTTTCAATGGAGGGTGCAACGGCCCCGGATATCATGCTCAGCAATTCCACGTCCGTCTGGTCGAATACACCTTCCTTTTTATTCCTGGCGCACAGTACCCCTAAAATGCGATCGCCACTTCGAAGGGGAACATCCACAAGGTTTTTGGTATGAAATCCGATTTTTTTGTCTACGCCCGGATAGAAAAGGGGTTCCTTCGACGTATCGGGAACGATGATCGGTCTTCCCGTCCCAATGACTTTTCCTGCGATGCTCCTGTCCAGAGGGAAATGCATTTTTCTGGACTTTTCTTCGGTAACGGTATCATCGTACGCGGCGCCGGAATAATGGAGTTTCTGTCTTTCCTCATCCAAAAGTGCAATCAAGGCGCTTTCCGTATTCAGGAGTTGCTTGATTTCATTGCACACATAATGCATAAGGTCTTCCAGGTCGGGGTATTCCGGCAACGCCGTGCTGATTCTGAGAATGGCTTCGTTGTTCCTGGCTATTTTCTTTTCTCTGGTGATATCCCTTAAGATAACCAGTTCACCGCCATGTTCTCCTTCTGCCTCGGAATAGATGCCCGCTCTCATAACGACGTCCAGTACCCGGCCGTCTTTCGTCAGTCGCTTGGTTTCGTGTCGGAGAATGAGTTTTTCTTTGAGCAGTTTTTGAATCATGACGCCGGTTTCCTCTTGAATGTCCGGCGGCGTGTAGGGAATGGTTTTTCCATCCAGTTCAGCAAAAGTCCATCCAAAAGTCTCTGTAAAGGCGGGATTCAGATAGAACACCCGCCCATTCAGGGTGAAGACCGCTATGGGATAGGGAATGAAATCCAGGAGCGTTCGCATGAGGCTTTCGGACTTCTGAAGCTTACGTTCGGCACGTTTCTGTTCCGTGACGTCCTGGAGGGTTTCAACGGCGCCCAGGACGTTCCCATCGTTGTCTATGAGAGGAGACGCGGTGAAAAAGAGCCATTTGTCCCCTGTTCGCAGGTTACGAAACAGACCTTCCCCCTCATAACCGTTTCGGTTGACCGCGGACTTGTGGCTCGTCCCGCTGTAATATCCCGCAACCTCCGCTTCAGAGACGCCATCCGCCATGAGATCCGCCATGGTTGGTCTTTCAGACGTATAAAAAGGGAGCCACTGTCGGTTGGTTCCCAAGATTTCATCCGCGGAAATGCCCGTAAGATTTTCGTAGGCCTTGTTTACATGGGTAAGGATATGTTTATCGTTAATGGCAAAGGCCGGAATGGAAATTTCCTGCAGAATCTGCGATAACCAGTCTTTCTCTTCGCGCATTCTCTCCCGTTCCGCCTGCTGTTGAGCGAGTCTTTCTTCCAGAACTCTTATTTTTTCCTGCATTTCGGCAAAGCCGGGTGTATCGGTCATGAGACATTCTCCGGAAAAATGGATAGAACGGTTTTTCTTGAAGGTATACCTTGCCAGTCTTTGATACAAGGGTCTGAAGAATTTTTCAAGCTTTGTTTGGATGGTAAATTATCTATTTTAGAATCCCCGGGTTCCATGGCCAGTATCCTATTCAAATTCTCCGGCAGCGAAATGCAGAATCAAGAAGCCATTCGATCCCGGATTTTGAATAGGATACGTTTTGTTACCGAATTGGAGGGGACGACTCGATAAAGCAATCAACCTTTTCTTCCAACAACCGTATGATATTATAAGATTAACTGCTAAAAGCCGATGGCGTATCGCTTTTTTTAGGTGACACTTGAAGCGGTTTTCATTATATAGTGCTGGAGAAAAAGAATTTGATCGCTGATGAATGCAGATTATCCCTGATGTTTCCAACAAAACGGAGGAAAAGGTAGAATGAAATGCCCACACTGTGAAAAGGAATTGTCTGATTCTCTTTGTCCCGAATGTGGAGAAGGCGTGCTTAAAGACGCCAACTACTGTATGATGTGCGGCGCAGCTTTGGCGGAAGGACTGGCCCATGTTGCGGAGCAGGATGGCTTTTTGGATGACGGTGAGGAAATTGATCTGGATAGTCGGATCCTTTGTCCCGACGGGTCCTGTACGGGAATCATCATCAACGGGAAATGCACGGAATGCGGGCGTACGCCGGAAGAAGTGGCCTCACAAGATGAGGAGTTGGCGGCGCCGGCGGAAGAGAAATCCGATGATATTCCAAAGAATTACGACGAACGCGCATAGGGGTGATTCATGTATGAATTGAAGATTATCTCCCAGTTCGCGGCCGCCCACCAGTTGCGGGAATTTCAAGGAGGATGTGAAAGACTGCACGGACATAACTGGAGAGTTGAAGTGTTTGTTCAAGGGGAAGACCTCGGGAAAGATGGTCTGCTGGTCGATTTCAAGCAGATGAAGACGGAAACAAACAGGATTCTGGATGAACTGGATCACCGGTTTCTAAACGATATGGCGCCGTTTACCGCCTTGAATCCGTCTTCGGAGAATATCGCCCGGCATATTTTTAAAACCCTTACAGACAGGTTGGGTGATGAGAGGGTCAGGGTCAGCAAGGTTACCGCCTGGGAGTCGGATTCCGCCTGCGCCAGTTATTTCGAGTGAGGACAACATGAAGATCTGCGCCATTATTCCCGCCAGGTATCAATCGAGCCGGTTCCCCGGCAAACCGCTTGCGCTTATCTCCGGGAAACCGATGATTCAGCACGCCTACGAGCGTGCGCTGGCCTGTCCCGAGCTTTCCGATGTGTTTATTGCAACGGATGATTCCCGTATCGCGGACTGTGTGAACGGTTTCGGGGGAAAAGCGGTAATGACTTCCGTGAATCATCGATCAGGCACGGATCGGATTGCGGAAGCCGCCGCCCAAGCGGGCCTGATGGATGACGATATTGTGGTCAACGTCCAGGGAGACCAGCCTTCCTTCCATCCGTCCGTGGTGGCGGATCTCGTCAAACCTCTCGTGGAGGATGCATCCATCCCCATGAGCACATTAAAGTGCCGGATCAGGGAGATATCGGATCTGCACAATCCCAATCATGTAAAAGTGGTTACCGACCGGCAGGGCTTCGCGCTCTATTTCTCCCGATACCCGGTTCCTTTTTGCCGGGACGGGGAGACCGCCGGGAACCATTTCAAGCATCTTGGTTTTTACTGTTTCCGAATGGATTTCTTGAAGCGGTTTTCAGGGCTTGGCGAGGGAGATCTGGAATCCCTGGAGAAACTGGAGCAGTTGAGGGTCCTGGAACACGGTTTCAAGATTAAAGTGGTGGAAACCCTGTACGACTCCATCGAAGTGGATGTTCCGGACGATATCGCGAAGATCGAAGCCGTTCTTCTTTAAAATTTCTTTCTAATCTTTAAAGATTCGCGCCGCCAGTTCGATGTCTTCGGGGCAGAATACGAAGAGTGCCTTGTTGTCTCCCGGGAGAGCCGATCCGTAGACGTAGTTGATGTTGATCCCTCCCTCTCCGAATTTTCTGGCCATGTCCGCAAGGGTTCCGGGCTTATTCTCTATTTCCAGTGCAATAACGGGCATGATGTCGAACAGATACCCTTCTCTTGAAAAGTAATCCATGGCTTTGTCCGTATTTTCCACCAGGAGTCGTATGAGGGCATAATCAGCCGAGTCCTTCTTCATGGAGCCGTAACTTGCCGCCGAAGCGACCCTTTTCAAGGTTTTTCCCCTTGCCTTGAAAAGTTCCTGAACATAGGCGGACGCATCCTGGATGGTCAGGGCATCGATATTGATTCCGGCATCCGAGAGCATGCCGGTCAGCTTTCCCAGTTCTCCGGGGACATTCTTGAGAAAAAGCGATATCTCCGTTCT
>JBBSAR010000336.1:0-5286 GCA_038252125.1 Desulfatiglandales bacterium | reverse complement strand
TTGAAAAAATATTGTTAAATAGGCATTCATTGTTTAACATTTCTAAAAAAATCGTTATCAATAATCTTTGATTCAAATTTTGCGTTAAACATAGCCCAATATAAGTAAAAAAGACTTCAGCATTTATCGTGCCGAAGGGTATTTTAAAACCGCAGAAAAAATCGACTCGATTCTGCGTGACGCACAGACGTTATCGTGAAATGGAGAATGCGTGACCGAAAACACCCCTCCCTTGGTGGGAGGGGTTGGGGGAGGGGAGGGCTGGTTGATTGTCAAGCGGTTACCCCCTGGTTTACCCCTCGTTCCTAAACTTCAGCTTGGGAATGCATTGCCGGGAAGCTTTGCTTCCCATGACTTTTCTCTGAACATAAGGAATCAAAATGGCAGACAAGTGTTTTTACGCCCACAGTAAAGAAAACCGGCCCCCGGACGATTGGCAACCGTTGGCAGAACATCTATCGAATGTCGCAGAAATGGCCTCAGAATTCAGTGATTTTTTTGGTGCAGCAGAATGGGGTTTCATATTGGGGGAGAATCATGACCTTGGTAAAGGCACCCTGCCGTGGCAGGCATATTTGCGTCGAGCAAATGATATAATCGATGAGTTCACCCAGTTTTATGAAGGTCATCCGACTCATGCTTTTGTTGGTGCCCAGTGGCTCTCTAAACATTCAAGAGAAGCGGGAAAATTGTTGGCATACTGCATTGCCGGGCACCATGGGGGATTGCCCAACTGGAGCGATGTATCTGACTCGGCACTAGAAGCAAAACTTCAGCAACAGTATCCGGAAGTTATGTTAACTCGTTCTGCTCCCGAATTTCCCGAAAGCCTTCCTTTTTCATCCGATTCCGAGCGATTTGGTTTTCAATTGCAATTTTTCGTGCGAATGCTTTTTTCCTGTCTGGTGGATGCGGATTTTCTTGATACGGAAGCCTCGCTCGACAAAATGAAGATGAGCTGGCGCTCTATCTACCCAGCAATCGATGAGCTTCATGAAAAGTTTTGGTTAAATTTCAAAGCCCTGCGCGACGAAGCTGATCAAACAACAGAAGTAAACAAACAACGTGAACATGTCCTCGAAGATTGTTTAAAAGCGGCGGAGTTAGTTCCAGGGTTATTTTCACTAACAGTTCCAACGGGCGGTGGCAAAACCTTGGCGTCACTGGCCTTCGCCCTGAACCATGCAAAAAAACAGGAGAAGCGGCGAGTCATTTATGTCATTCCCTTCACCAGTATTATCGAGCAAAATGCCAAAGTGTTTCGCGATATGCTGGGTGACGATGCTGTCTTGGAACATCACTGTAACTTCCTCCCTGATGATTCGGATTGGAAAACAAGGCTGGCATCAGAAAATTGGGATGCGCCGCTTGTGGTGACAACGAATGTGCAGTTTTTCAATTCATTTTTCTCTAATAAGCCATCGAGATGCCGAAAGCTTCACAATGTGGCGAATAGCATCATTATCTTTGATGAAGTTCAGGCTATTCCGGTTGAGAAGTTGCAGCCATGCCTTGAGGTTATCAAAGAGCTGTCGCTGAATTATGGCGTTACATCGATCTTGTGTACGGCTACACAACCTGCAATTGGATTTTCAGATAAATTTAAATCGGGACTTAAGGATGTCCGAGAAATAGTTCATGACGTTCCCGCTCTCTTTTCCGCATTGAAACGGACAAAGGAGACTTTTGTGGGAAAACTCAATGCACAAGAAGTTGCAGATCTGCTTTTGGCGCATGAACAGGTATTGTGCATCGTGAATACTCGACAACAGGCCCTGGACATATTTAACGCTTTACCGGAGTCTGACGCAAACATTCATTTAAGCGCCTTAATGCACCCGGCTCACAGAACTGAAAGACTTAATGAAATAAGGGACAGGTTATCGCCCAATTACAAAATGCCGTGTCGGGTGGTCAGCACACAGCTGATAGAAGCTGGAGTTGATGTTGATTTTCCCTGTGTGTTTCGTGCGGTAGCCGGGATCGACAGCATCGCACAGGCCGCAGGGAGATGTAACCGCAATGGATTGAGCAAAACCCCATGTGAGGTGTTTATTTTCGAATTTCCGGAAGATTCCGGTTGTTCTTTTTTTCGTCATGCCGCCCAGTCGGCTGCAAAGCTATTCGTGCCATTTGCTGGGAGACTTACGGCGCCTGAATGCGTCCGGGAATATTTTGAGGATTTCTTCTGGAAGAATGAAAAGCGGATGGACGAAGATGGTATTATTGAAAATCTGTGCCGACCAGCACAATCGGGGGATATTCAATTCAAGGATATCGCCCGATTCCAAATGATAAAATCAGCCACCATCCCCATTGTCGTTGTCTTGGAAGAGAATGCTGTCAAATTGATACATGCGCTTGAATTTGCGGAACACAAGGGGGGAATTCTCAGGAAGCTCCAGCAGTTTAGCGTCCAGGTATACCCCTTTCAGTTTGAAGAAATAAGAGATTGGTTGGAGAACCCGGTGCCGGGGATTTGGGTGTTACGCACTGAAATACTTTACTCCAGGACAACGGGGCTTAAGTGTAACCCACCGGAAGGAAATGCATTTTTTGGATAAAAGAGAGGAGGTAGGAGAATGAGCTATGGAATCAAGTTGAGGGTGTGGGGGGGCTATGCATTATTCACCCGTCCGGAAATGAAGGTAGAAAGGGTCTCCTATGATGTGATGACGCCCTCCGCCGCCCGTGGGATACTCGAAGCCATCTATTGGAAACCTGCCATTTTCTGGGTCATCGATCGCATCCATATATTGCAGCCTGTTCGATTTGAAAACATTCGGCGCAATGAACTGGCCAACAGGGTCTCGGTGAATCAGCGTGATATGAACGAAGGCAAAGTTGTCTGCCGTTATATAGAAGATGATCGCCAGCAACGGGCATCCATGGTCTTGCGAAATGTAGAATATGTGATTGAAGCCCATTTTGAAATTACCGGAAGCGATGATGTTGACCCAGGGAAACATTTGGCCATTTTTGAACGACGAGTCAAAAAAGGCCAGTGCTTTCATCGCCCCTATTTTGGCTGCCGGGAATTCCCCGTCAATTTCGAGTGGTGCGACGAAATCCCTACCACACCATTTTCCGGGGAGCAGGATTTAGGATACATGCTGCACGATATTGACTTTGCCAATGATATGACGCCGAATTTCTTCCGGGCGGTCATGCAGGATGGCATCATCAACTGTAGGCAGGAGGTGGTTTCATGATATTTCAGTCGTTAGTCTCATTGTATGATCGCCTTGCAAAAACAGATGAGGTGCCACCCTATGGGTTCAGTGTTGAAGATGTCGGATTTGTTATTACTGTCGACAAGGGAGGGAATCTTATCGGGCAGCCCGAAGATTTGCGGATAAAAATCAAGGCCAACACCTTTGATTTCCGTACATCGGTTGTTCCTTATTCGAATAAAGTGGACGTCCGATCCGGGAATGCCTCCACCACACCAAATTTCATGGTGGATAAGGTGGACTACGTTTTTGGGATGTCAGGGAATTTGAAAAAAGATGTCTATCAAGAATCTTTTAAAAAACGGATTGATGAGGTCTGTGGTGTCTCCAAGGATGATGGAATTCTTGCTGTCAGATCATTTCTTTCCAGTTGGGATCCGGAAAATTCAGGAGAGTTACGAGGCTGGAAGGAGATGTGTGGCATCCATGGAAAATGGGTTGCTTTTCGATTGCAGGGTGATTCGGAATTCATCCACGAACGTGTGGCGGTAAAAAAACTGTGGTCCGACTTTATCGATAAGGTAAGGAAGAGTTCCTCCATGGAATCAGTTTTCTGGATGGTGCGGTTCATGATCTGCAGCCACAATATGCACAGTTTAAGTTTGGATCCGGTGCATCGTTGGTGTCATTCAACGAAGTAGCGTACGAATCCTACGGAAAAAAGAAAGGGGGAAATGCTCCGATTTCAGTTAGGGCGGAATTTAAAAGTTCTTCGGCGCTCAAGTTTCTGCTGCGCAGCAAAACCCAACGCATACGGATAGGAGATGCGGTTACAGTCTTTTGGGCGGAGCGGGCGTCTCCTGTTGAGACTTTTTTCGGCCAGGTAATGAACCCATCGCTTGAAGACAGGGGTGCGGCAATCACGGTTCAGCAATTTCTGGAAGCCGTTCGCCGGGGAACGTTACCAAGGGATCTTGAAGGAGACAAGAACCTGAAATTCTACATTCTGGGGTTTTCTCTCAACAAGGCGCGACTTGCCCTTCGCTTTTGGCATGTTTGTTCAGTAGGCGAATTGATGGTACGTTTTCGCGATCATTTCAGAAATCTTGAAATGGAGCGATCTGACAGGGATATTCAATCTCCCGGCGTCTGGCATCTGCTTAAAGAAACTGCCCAGGAAACAAAAAACATCTCTCCGGTTTTGGGTGGTTCTTTAACGCGCTCAATTTTAACCGGTCTGAATTATCCGCAGAATCTTTTTCAAGGCGTTATTGGACGTATTTGTGCGGATCATCGAATCAATTATTTAAGAGCTTCAATACTAAAAGCGGTTTTGCAGAGAAACCATAAAAAGGAGGTTCCAATGGCTTTAGACACAGAAAGGAGAGAGGGTTCGTATTTGCTCGGGCGTTTGTTTGCCGTGCTTGAAAAAGCGCAGATTGATGCACTGGGAAAAATAAACTCAACGATTAAAGACCGCTTTTTCAGCGCTGCATCCGCCACACCCGCAAGCGTCTTCCCCCGGTTGCTTCGTCTTTCACAACACCATATCGAAAAGGCGGAATATGGTCACATTTCCGACCGACGTATTTCGGAAATCATGGAACATATTAATGGGTTCCCTTCGCACCTTAATTTACAGGATCAGGGATTGTTTGCCATCGCTTACTACCAGCAAAAGAATGCTCTATGGCGAAAAAATGAAACCAAAACCGAAGGAGGAGAATAATGAGAGATCCGATCAAAAACCGTTATGAGTTTGTCCAGTTGTTTGACGTGAAAAACGGCAACCCCAACGGTGACCCGGACGGAGGAAATATGCCTCGTATTGATCCCGAGACCGGGCACGGAATCACAACTGATGTCTGCTTGAAGCGTAAGGTCCGGAACTATGTTGAGTTGGTCAATAATAATAAAACACCCAACATTATTTATGTGAAGGAAAAAGCAATTCTTACTGAACGTAGACAGCCTGCCTATGAAGCGGTGTCAGATGAAAAAGACAAATCAGCGAAGATCAGTAAGGCGCGGGCCTGGATGTGTAAGAACTTCTTTGATGTTCGAACATTTGGCGCGGTCATGTCTGTGAAGGAAAATAATTGCGGGCAGGTTC
>JBBSAR010000335.1:0-5307 GCA_038252125.1 Desulfatiglandales bacterium | reverse complement strand
TATCATGACGGACGCCGCGGGATCCATAACCCGCGAAAATGCGCACCATCTGGGAATAACCCTGCTGGACAGCTACATCACAGCCGGCGACAAAACCCTGCCCGAAACCCTTTTTTCCCCCGAAGAGTTATACAGGGACATGCGGAACGGCGTGAAAGTTTCTTCATCCCAGGCGTCGGTATTTGAAAGAAATCAGTATTATCACAGCGTTCTGGATCGGTATGAAAAGGTGCTCTATCTCTGCGTGGGATCCGTCTATACCGGAAATTACCAGGCCGCCATGAAATGGAAAGAGGAGAACGACCCGTGTGACCGCTTTACAGTGATCGACTCCGGTGCGGCTTCCGGCCGGTTGGGCGTCATCGTTCTGGCCACGGACAGGTTTGCCGTTGAAACGGATAATCCGGAAGCGGTCACGGCGTTTGCCAAAAAAGCCGCGGAGACCTGCGAAGAATATGTGTTTTTAGATAAGCTCCAATATGCTGCAGCCGGAGGAAGGCTATCCAAACCGAGCGCTTTTTTTGGAGACCTGCTTCATATGAAGCCGGTAATCAGTCCTCTGGCCACCGGCGCTGAAAAGGCTGCGGTTGTGCGAAACCTCAAAGAGCAACGGCGGTTTGCCCTGCGGAAATTGGGCAATGTCTGCAACAGATCCTCAAAACCGCTCATCATGCTTCAATATACGGACAACAAAGAGATGGTGGAGAACCTGATCAAGAAAGAAATAGAAGAACGCTATCCTCTTGCGGAGATCCTGCTCCAACCTTTGTCCCTCACATCAGGCGTCCATATGGGACCCGGAACATGGTCCGTTGCCTTCCTCCCGGAAATAGTCCAACCGTAGGACCATGAAAGCCGTATTTTATAAAGCCATCATATGGATATCCAGAGCATTGGGCTGGTGGGTCTTCTCCCTGTTCACATGGTTCGTCGCCACGGGATATTTTTTGTTGAACCCCCGGCGCATGTGGAACAGCGTCCGCTTTTACGGAGCGCTTTTTCCAAGGGAAGCAAGAATCAGCCACATCCGCCATGCCTGGAGGCAGTATCACGGTTTCACCAAGGTCTTCATGGACAGGGTCCTGCTCCGGACCTCCGGGGACATTGCTTTTGCATCGGAAGGGCTGGAGCACCTGCGGGAGGCGGCGACTCAAAAGACCGGGGGCATTATTCTCATGTCCCATGTGGGCAACTGGGAGGTTGCGGTACGTCTCCTGAAGGAAATCTTGCCGGATATGGACCTGCTTCTCTATATGGGAACAAAACACAAGGAGCAGATTGAGGGCATCCAGAAAAATGAATTGGATCGGGCCGGGATAAAGGTCATTGCCGTTGGTCCCGACGGCGGATCCCCCTTTGATCTTGTGGAAGGGATAAATCTTCTGAAAAAAGGGGGATTTGTCTCCATGACCGGCGACATCCTCTGGCACAAGAATCAAAGAAGCGTCCAGGTAAGCTTTCTGGGACATGAAGTCTCTCTTCCCCAAGCGCCGCATCTGCTGAGCCTGCTCTCGGGCAAACCCCTTTTTGTGTTCTTCTCCTTTCGAAATGGAAAAGGAAATTATCTTTTCAAGGCCTCAAAACCCATTTTCGTACAGGCGGCAACCCGCACGGAGAGAGATCGTGCAATCCGGGAATCGGCCCGCAGCTACACCCATCTCCTTGAGGAAAACATCCGGGAAAACCCCGACCAGTGGTATCATTTTGAATCATTCCTGGGCAAGAAAATACACTGATATTCCGGGTTTGATTACACCCGCCCGACAGCTTTCGTTTGACATTGAACCCCTACTAAAATATAGTCATTTCTTCCATCAGGCCGGGATTTGATAAGATGGAAAATATAAGGAACAGGATATGACACGAAAAGAAATAGAAATAAATATTTTAAATATTCTTGAGAAGGAATTTGAGATAAAAAACCCGGGAATGGATGACGACCTGAGGGAAGTCCACGAATTCGATAGCATAGATGCCCTTGAACTCCTTGGAAAAATAGAAGATCTGCTTGGGAGCGCGCTTACCAGGGACGAAAAAAAGCAGGCTATGGATATCCGTACCATCAATCAGATATGTGATTATGTGGAACGGATGGCCGGGAAGAGGTCCCTCTGAAATGGAAAGAAGAGTTGTCATCACGGCCGCTTCAGCCATCACACCGATCGGTCACGGCAAAAAAGATATTGTTGACAGCCTGCTGCAGGGCAGATCCGGCGTCATCCCTCTGCGCGACGATCATCTCCTGTCGGGGTACATAGACTGCAAGGTGTATGGGACCATCAATTACCCGCTGGATTTCGACTTTGAACGAAAATACAGAAAGACCATGGGACCAGTCTCCTATTATGCCTGTCAGGTAGTCAAGGAGGTCATCGAGTCCTCCGGTCTGGAAAAAGAGTTCATCTCTTCCGGAAAAGTCGGCGTCGCATTCGGCTCAACCCATGGAAGCCCTACGGTTCAAAGAGAAATATACAAGAATTTTTTCAGCCGGTCGGAAGATCGGTTCGCCGCCGTCGGCGCCGTGGATTATCTGAAATCGATGGTCCACACCACCGCAGTCAACATTACGAAGATGTTCGAAATCACCGGCAGGGTGATTTCCTCGTCCACCGCCTGCACCACAAGCAGCCAGTCGATCGGTTTCGGGTATGAATCGGTCAAGTTCGGCATGCAGGATGCCATGATCTGTGGAGGCGCCGATGAATACGACACCACCACCGTGGCGGTATTTGACAATCTCCTGGCCTGCTCCACGGACTTCAATGAAACGCCCCACCTAACGCCCAGACCTTTCGATGCCAGAAGAGACGGGCTGGTTGTAGGAGAAGGGGCCGGAGCGGTCCTGCTGGAAGAATATGAACATGCCCGGAAAAGGGGCGCCCCCATTCTGGCGGAAGTCATAGGGTTTGCCTGCGGCAATAACGGCGGCGACTTGATCCTTCCCTCCAAAGACGGAATCAGCAGGGCCATAAAACTGGGTCTTGAAAACGCCGGGATTCGTGCCGATCAGGTCGATTTCATCAGCGCCCACGCCACGGCCACCAAGATGGGAGACGTGGTGGAAGCCCAGTCCATTGGAAGCATTTACGGGGATAAACCCCGGGTAACGGGCCTCAAGAGCTATACGGGACATACCATGGGTTCCTGTGGCGTCATCGAGACCATTATGACCCTGTACATGATGGAAAAAGGTTTCATTGCACCCACTCTCAACCTGGAAGAGGTGGATGAGAGATGCTCCATGATCAGGCATACCAAAACGCTCTTGGAATCCGATATCCGGATAGCCGCGGTCCAGAATTTCGCGTTTGGCGGCGTCAATACCAGCCTGCTATTCAAGAAACATGAATAATTTCGCTCTGTATGCAATCACAGGGGCACTCAAACGCATCTTCGACCTCTTCGCAACCCTCCTTGCGTGGGTCTATTTCACCCTTGGCTTTCTCGTCTTTTTCTCTCCTTTTTATGCGGCAGCCCTGTTGTTTTCACGAAACCGGGAGGCGGCCTTTCAAAAACTGAATAATCTTTATTACAGAAGCTTTTTCTTCCTGCTCCGAGCCATCATTCCCGGTTTGAAGTGGAGGGTCCCGGAAGCACTTCGTTCCATCCGCTCCTCGGTTGTCGTGTGCAATCACCTTTCTTACCTGGACCCACTCCTCTTGATCTCCCTTTTTCCATTGCAAAAAACCATTGTAAAGGGAATCTTCTTCAAAGTCCCCATCTTCGGAAGCGTGCTCAAATTCTCCGGTTATATTCCCACCTCAAAAAACGGCGCCATTTCCACCTGGATGATCGAAAGAATGGAAGATATGGAGGAGTACCTCGCATCAGGGGGAAATCTCTTCATCTTTCCAGAAGGAACCAGGAGCAGAAGCGGCAGGATCGGAGTATTTCAGGAAGGGGCGTTCAAGTTGGCAAAACGCTTCAAGGCGCCGATCAGGGCCCTTTCCCTGAAAGGAACCGATGAAATTTTCAGACCGGGGAAGTTTCTTTTATGCGGTTCTGAAAAGGTAACCCTATCCATTCGTCTTATCGGAACCCTTGAACCAAATTATAGCCGGGAAACGGTATTAGTCTCCACCTTAGCAAAATCGGTTCGCGCCCTGTACGAAGAAAAGCAGGCCTTTTTACCGACACTTGAAACCCATACATAGGATAGTTTCTTCTGAGAGAAAGTTAAAGTATCACTTTAGTTCGCGATGAACCACTCATAACACATCCTCCCCAAAGGCCCGGGAAGCAAGTTCCCGTTTTCTCGGCCGGTAGGTATTGTCCAGCATCTCTCTCCTGGATACCTGCTGAAGCAGTTTGAACATCTTGAAGGACTGGGGCTCATCCCTGTAGAAAAGATCCCAGGCGTCGTGGTAGAGCTCCTGAAGCCTTTCCGGGGACATATGGGCCGGCTGAAAAACCACTTTGTCCGCGGAATATTCATTCCAGTCATAGGAGATGATCCTTTTTTGCCTGTGCAGATCTTCAAAAGCGGTCGTGTGGGGAAAAGGGGTGAGAACGGTGAATTCCGCCAGGTCCAGCTCGATTTCCAGGAGGAAATCAATCAGTCTTTTGATGGAATCTTCGGTGTGATCGTCCAAACCCAGCAGGATGGTCCCCTCAACGCCGATGCCGTATTCATGATATCTCTTGATCCTTTCCCGGATGTAATCGGAGGTATCAAAAACAGCCTGATACACATACCAGGCGCCTGCCTGCGCCGCCAGATCGAGGACTTGGGGTTTATCTTCAATGGGGTGGCTGCACCATTTCTTCTTCAGAGGAATCATTTCCCTGAAAAGATCGATCTCCCATTGCGTGTCCTGGGCGAGGGAGTTATCCACGATAAAGAGCCTGTTGTTGTCAATGGAGGCCATTTCCGCAATCGCTTTGTCAATGGGCCGCGGCCTGAACTCCCGTCCTCCGAGATAGGCCACCGCACAGGGATAGCAATGAAATCGGCAACCTCGCGAGGCATGAACCAGATCGACCATCTGTACGCCCCGGTAATTGTATAAGGGCCTGTTCAGGATCTCCCTTCTCGCCGTCCCAACCATCTCGATAGGAGGTCGATCGTCTAAATAATCATACACCTCTTGAAGCCTGCCGGCATGGAAATCGGTAAAAACCTCTTCCATACGACCCTCGGCTTCACCTAAGAAAACGGAGTCGGCGTGCAGGGCCGTTTCCTCCGCATGAAGCATGGCGGCAATCCCGCCAAAGATGACCTTGATCCCCTTTTTCCTATAGAGATCGCCAATCTCCCAGCCCCGTTTCACCTGGACCGTCAGCATCATGGATATGCCGACAAAATCG
>JBBSAR010000334.1:0-5326 GCA_038252125.1 Desulfatiglandales bacterium | reverse complement strand
TTGGGACAGGAGCTGATCGATCTGGATAAGGCTTATCAGCAGGGCGCTATTACAGAGGATCAATATAAAAAGGCCAAGGAAGAGCTTCTTAAAAAGCAGAAATAGCCGATATGTCGGTTTGGGAAACTGTTTGAGTTACTCACCAATTTAAACAAGAAATAACAGAGGAGAATGATGAAAAGAATTGTAATTTTTGTGACGTTGTTATTTGTATTGTCTATTTTTGGCGCCTGTGTACATACCGGAGAACCTCCCGTAAAGGCCCCCATTTCGGCAGGGATTGACACAATCGTCAAGAGGGGAGAACTGGTCGTAGGGATGGCGGGAGACATGCCGCCTCTGAACATGACCACAAAAAGCGGGAAGGTGATCGGACTGGAACCGGACCTCGCGTCCGTCATGGCGTCGGTTATGGGTGTCAAATTGAAGCTGGCCACCATGCCTTTTGCCGAACTGTTGTCGGCCCTTGAAAGAGGCGACGTGGACATCGTGATGTCTGATATGACCATCACTCCCGAAAGAAATATGAAAGTGGCCTTTGTGGGACCCTATTTCATTTCGGGAAAATCGATTCTGACCAAAAAGAACACGATTGCAGTTGCGACCAACACGGAAGATATCAATACTCCGCAAATAAAGCTGAGCGCTCTCAAAGGTTCTACGAGCCAGACTTTTGTGGAAAAACTGCTTCCCAAGGCGCAGCTTGTATTGGCACGGGACTATGATGCCGCCGTGGCCATGGTTATTGATGGCAAGGTGGATGCCATGGTTGCCGATTATCCTTTCTGCGTGGTTTCCGTCCTCCGTTATCCTCAAGAAGGACTGGCAACCCTTTTGAAGCCATTGACTTATGAGCCGATCGGAGTTGCCCTTACGGGAAATGATCCTCTCCTGATAAACTGGATGCAGAATTTCCTTGGCACGCTCGAGGGAAGCGGAGAGCTTGAACACTTGAGGGCAAAATGGTTCACGGACGGTTCCTGGATAAAAGAATTGCCCTGAGCATCATTTGAAGCGACGAAATTCGCATAAAAAAAAGCCCCAGCCCCGGAAAGGGGATGGGGCTTTTTAGTTGATATTACAACGTACTGGCGATGATGACCTTCTGCACCTGGCTTGTTCCTTCATAAATCTGAGTGATCTTGGCGTCACGCATCATTCTTTCCACGGGATATTCCTTTACATAACCGTACCCGCCCAGTAACTGGACCGCGTCCGTGGTTACCTTCATGGCCGTTTCCGCGGCAAAGAGTTTTGCCATTGCGGAACTTCGGATCATCTCTTTGGGCACCCTGTCCAGATTTTTGGGCAGCCGTTCGAACGAGGCCGCGGCTTTGTAGGTCAACTGCCTGGCTGCTTCCACCTGGGTGGCCATATCGGCCATCATCCACTGCAGCCCCTGAAACGAAAAGATGGGTTTTCCGAACTGGGTTCTTTCCTTGGTGTATTGAACAGCATAATCAAGAGCGCCCTGAGCAATTCCAACGGCCTGAACGGCAACCGGAATCCTTGTGATATCCAGGGTTTTCATGAGGATGGAAAACCCCTTGTCCTCTCCCATCAGGATGTTGGAGGCGGGAATGCGCACATCCTCCATGATGATCTCCACCGTGGAAGATCCCCGAATGCCCATCTTATTCTCGTGTTTTCCTATGCTGAGACCGGGAGTCCCTTTATCTACAATAAAAATTCCCGTTCCCTTGTTCGCGGGCAGGGAGGAATCCGTCCTGGCGGCAATGCAAATGACATCCGCCACATCCGCATGGGAAATGAACATCTTGGTTCCGGTCAGCACGTATTCATCGCCATCTTTGACGGCTTTTGTCCTCAGGCCGGAAACATCGGATCCTGCATTGGCTTCCGTCAGCCCGAAGGCAATAAGGTTTTCTCCCGATGCCAGCTTCGGAAAATATCGGGCTTTCTGCTCATCGTTTCCAGCCAACATGATCGGCATGGTTCCCAGTTCATGGACAAGGAGTATGACCGAAGTGGATGCACAGACCTTCGCGATTTCTTCGATGATCAAACAGAGAGAAAACAGTCCCATTTGGGATCCACCGTATTTTTCCGGAAAATCGGCGCCGAAAAGGCCGTTTTCCCGAAGGATGTCCACCATATCCCATGGAAATTTTGCCTCTTCATCGCGCAGGGCCGCCCCCGGTGCAATCTGTTCTTTTGCGATGCGGGAAACGGTATCTTTGAGCATCTGCTGCTCTTCTGTAAGTTGGTAAGTCATCTTTTGCTCCTTTCATGAATGGGATTTTCTTTGTGATCTATGGTGCGCAGTATTCCACTTTTTCTTCAGCGCGGCCATTATTGTGAAATCGCCCCGCGTTGTCAATATCCGGGGCCATGGTTTCCGTATCCTATTCAAATTTCCTGGCAGCGAAATACGGAATCATGAAGCCATTGCTCATAGGCATTCGTACCATTGTTTTTGAATAAGATACTGGTTTCCTAATTCTTAACAAGAAGTTTCTGCCCTAAATGGAGCGTTTGTTTCAGACTCATTCCATTAAGTTTGCACAACTCTTGAGCGGTAATGCCATATCTCTTCCCGATGCTGGACAGGGTATCTCCCTTGCGCACCGTATGATAGATCTTTCCGTCGGCATTGCTTCTTTTTTCGGTTGCGATTGTCCGGGCGCCCGCGGCAGCGGTCTGAATCGATTTTTCCGTCCGTTTTTCAAGAAGCGAAAGACGCCTTTCCACGCCTTCCAGTGCGATGATTCTTTCTTTGAGTTCTCCAATCTCCCCTTGGATGGGAGCAAGATCTTCTTTGGAGAGTTTGTTGCCTATCGCTGAGAAATGGAGGATTATCAGTATGGCTAAGAGAATGCCCGCGCCTGCTAAAATGAGGGATTTGTTCCTCCCCCGGATTTCAGTCAGTCGTTTCTGAAAGGCTGGGTTTCTTTTTTTTGGCGTATATCCAAGATCATCTACGATTTCATTCATGAAGTCTTCAACGGCCTTATCTTCTTCTTTGTTCACCGTTTTCTCCTTTTTCATTGTTCAAAATCACGGCATTTATAGACCTGTGATCGCATTTCTTTGTTACAAGCCCATGTCTTTGTTAATCAGGATCACGATGATCCTGTTTTTGGGAAAAGATTTCTGTGTAATAGTCCAGGTATTGCATATACGGGTGGGACTGCTGCATTCTTCACAAAAGCCGGTTTTTACGCACGGAGTTTTTTTGTCCAGCCGCATGGCATTCGCGGGGGCCGCATATTCCTTGATTCGCAGCATTGCCCTTTCAAGGTCCGGCACGATTTTGTTTCTTCCAGCCAGGATGAGAACATTTTTTGGCCCGAAAGTGATGGCTGCCACACGATTGCCGTACATATCGAGGTTGATGAGTTCTCCTGTTTCAGTCAAGGCGTTCGTTCCCGTGATGAAAAGATCGGAGAGAAGCGCTTTCCTTCTCCGTCCAAGGGCGTCGTCAGGAGAGATATCTTTTGTGAAAGTATCAATGATGTCAAGGTCGCTTCTGTTCTTGAGCGCATCATAAAGCCCCGTGGCGACAAAGGTCATGGATCCGCCCCATGAGATGGTTTTCGCCCCTGTCCGGGGGATGATTCTTTCAAGAGCGAGATTGCTTGCCTCCAGTGGATCTTGCACGATGAACACCTCAAAGTTATTTTTCTCCAAGGCTTCTTTTGCAAGGCTTAAGCGGATATCCCAATATTGTTTGATAGGTTGATCCATAGGTTTCCCCTTTCTGATTAAAACTCCCATGCGCGTGTGAAATTTGCAAAAGGGAGCTTCTATATGGGTGTTCGGAATTCCTGTCTGCGTTTGTTATACGGCTAATTGCATCTTTTAAATGTGACGTTGCCTCTTGAAGAGCAGCGGATTATGCTGCTGTTTCCAGTATAACTCATTCTATCTTTTTATGGCCTCAAAAGTAAACCCCTCCCAACAATTCTCATTATGGTTATTCTATCCGTGCCTCGGATTCATAAAAGCGGCAATGGGAGTCTTTAGGGCAAGGCGATCTTTCTTGACAACCCTTTTTGGGAGCGCTAAAGTATAGTTGAATAGTAGAGATTAAAATTTGAAACGCACAGGGTTTGAAAAATGCAAAAGGAAGATTGCCTCGAAGGGAAAAGATGGGTTGAGCTGGAGATGCCGACATGAAATTGTCTACGAGGAGTCGTTATGGAACCAGAATGATGCTGGATCTGGCAAAGCATTTTGATGAAGGTCCTGTTCAGATCAGTGACATTTCGAAACGAGAGAATATCTCTGTCAAGTATTTGGAGCAGCTCATTATTCCTTTAAAAAAAGCGGGCATTATAAAGAGCTTTCGGGGACCAAAGGGCGGACATATCCTCACCAGTCCTCCCGACGAAATTACCATTGGAGATATCGTGAGAATTCTCGAGGGCGGCATAGACCTGATCGACTGTATCGAAAACCCTGAATGCTGTGACAGAATGGACCACTGTCTGATGCGCGGCATCTGGGAAGAGGCTACCAAGGCTATGTATGAAAAACTTGATTCGGTCACGTTGTCGTCCATCATCCAGCAGGAAAAAATACTCCCTTGCAAGAAGCAGGAACGGGAGAAAGAAGAACTGGAAAAGTGAAAAGGAAGGTCTGAGAAATGGAAATTGTTTCTATTGCCGGCAGCAAGAAAAAGGGAACGCCCAAAGTGCCGATGGAAGAAGCGTATCTTGTGAGAGATCATGGAATCGAGGGGGATGCCCATGCAGGAAACTGGCATCGTCAGGTGAGTTTCTTATCCGCTGAAAGCATCCAAAAAGCCCGTGACAGGGGTTTGGATGTGACCTTTGGAGATTTTGCTGAAAATGTCGCTACCAGAGGCATTGACTGGGAGACGGTCCCTGTGGGCGCCTTACTGAATCTGGGGGATTCCGCCCAAGTGGAGATTACCCAAAAAGGGAAGGAATGCCACAATAAATGCGCTATATATTATCTTGCCGGAGATTGTATTATGCCACGGGAAGGGATCTTTGCCCGCGTGATCGAAGGTGGAAAAATCCGTTGCGGGGACCCGATACGGTTTGAGCATGTTTAAACAAAACTGCACGCCTACCATGAAGGGCATGAAGAGCATGAAGGGTTTAAAGAACAAAACTGCGTATTTTATTCAAAAAACCCGTCAGAATGGATTCCAGATCCGTATGTGGTTGCCAGGGAATTTGAATTAGGATGCAAACCTGCTCAATCCTTCTTTGTGATAGAGCCCAAGTTTTAGAGCCAATACCCGTGAATGAATGGCGTTCATCGAAGCAGTTGATCCATGGCATACGGTTCAAACTGCTTCTCCGACACAGCAGGGCGAATTTTACCATGAAGG
>JBBSAR010000333.1:0-5366 GCA_038252125.1 Desulfatiglandales bacterium | reverse complement strand
CCTCCTGCACGTCGCGCACGATAAGTTGGCGCATCGGATTTTTGTGTTCTTTTCGAACCGTCGCCCCGAAGACGCGGCGTTTCTGGAGGAGTTGGCCGACCTCCAAAAGGAAATCCCGAACTACACCCTGATCGCCACTATGACCGGCATGGCGAAATCAACCCGCTCGTGGAACGGCGAGGCTGCAAGGATTGATGAGGCGCTGTTGACCAAATATCTAACCGATGCGAAGTCGCCGATCTACTATGTTGTCGGTCCGCCGGGCATGATCAACGGGGTTCACGAGATGCTGAACAAAGCCGGCGTTGACGACGACGACATCCGCAGGGACGAATTCGAGGGTTATTGAGGCAATCCAACATATAGAAGGAGGCAATCATGATTCAAATCAAACGCGCGTATGATCCACCCGCGCAGGCGGACGGAGCGCGCATTCTTGTGGAACGGCTTTGGCCGCGCGGGATCAAGAAAGAGGCATTGAAACTGGACGACTGGCTAAAAGATGCCGCGCCCAGCACCGAACTGCGGAAGTGGTTCAGTCACGACCCGGCTAAGTGGCCCGAGTTTCAGCGGCGCTACCGGGCCGAACTCGACAAGCATCCGGACGCATGGCGGCCGATCCTTGAAGCGGCGAAGACAGGCATGGTGACGCTGCTGTTCAGTTCGCACGACGCGGAGCACAACAACGTTGTCGCGCTGAAGGCATACCTGGAAGAACGGTCGGACTTAAAAAAATAATCTATATGGAGGTGACATTATGTTTGTAGCTCTAATTTCTTTTCCGCCCATAAAAGCAGGCAAAGATGATAAATTTCGAGAGTGGTTTGCCTCGTCAAACGAAGAATTCTCCAAGTTTAAGGGTTTTATCGGAAGGAGGCTCTTGAAGCCTTTCGGGGATGGCAATTATGCCGCTATCGTTGAGTTTGAAGATCAAGATACTTTCAAGGCAATGCATGGCAGCCCTGTCCATGACAAAGCAGGCGAGCATGTAATGCCGCTATTTGACGGCAATCCCACGCCCCGTTTTTATCAAGTAGTCATAGGGTCGGTCCGATATCAAGAAAAAATATTCTTTGCGGTGATTGCCACTGCGTAGGAGGAAATTATGGCGAAAACGTTAACGCGCGATGAATTAAGGGAATTCAACGGCAGGGACGGGAAACCGGCTTATGTCGCCTTCAAACGCAAGGGATATGACGTAACCAACGGCCCTTCATGGGACAATGGCGACCATTTTAGACAACACGAGAAGGAGAACACATACAAATGGTATCGTGAACGGGCTTACAAACTAAATGACCAGGAATATGATTCCCGCGACCGCGCACTTCGTAAAGTATTTGAATGGGGCGACCACATTCCCATCGGGGTTGTCCAAACAATGGGGTCCGCCTTAGATGTGGCTGAAAAACGCGCCATTTCGGGCAATTATTATCTTGGCAAACGATAACTGAACCCTGACGGTCATCCGTTGCGACAGGTGGGACCCTTACGTGGAGGTGATCAGGGAGAAAGCGGCGGGGGCCGGGTGATAGGAGGAGGCTCAGGAGTAGAAAAAGAAGGCACCACTCAACACCAATATCGATATGGGAGAAAAAAATCATGAGTAAAAAGGTTTGCATTGAAACGGAAGAATGTCTCGGTTGCGGAAGCTGCGTTGAACTTTGCCCCGAGGTGTTTCGTTTTGACGATGAGACTGAAAAGGCTTTTGTTCTGATGCCAGAGTCCCCGAAAAAGGTCTGCACCAATTCCCATCCTTCCGAACCTCTTTCGTTAAGCAGGGTTTCAAAAGCGTTCAGTTGTTCCGAAGGGAGTTCATTCCCATGCTTATCCGGTTGACACATACAGCTCGTGGAGGCGGCCTTCCATCCTACGCAACCGACCATGTCGCGAAATTGGGTTGCCCACAGACGAAGCCCAGTCCCCGCGAGCTGACTCGATACGAGATAGCCCGCCAGGCACTACACAAGCCGCGTTTACTATGGTCAGACCGAGTCGAAGCAAGATAAAACGAGGCGAAAACGGCAATCAACAACGCGACCCCATCGAGTTGGGCGCGACCTACATCGGTAGCCGAACAAGAAGCAAGGGGCGAATATGCGTCAACCGGATAGGCATGGTCCATTCAACCCGCACTCCCCTTGATCGCTACAGAAATAGACCAGCCGAATGAATTGCTCCATCGGGTATTTTTTTTAACTTCGTATACAAACTCTTTGTCCATCCATTTCCTCCTCGTGCTTTAGAATGTCCAGGGATAGACTATGATCTCATTTACTTCCTCTCCAACCAGACGATCCACAAGAACAGTGTCTCAATCAAGGTATTTATAAACGGCGTTTACCTATCGCTGGATCACAACAACATCAACGAAAAGCTCATATTCCTGATCCTCGTCCAAGTCATTCACCAAAACCTTCTCTACTTCATCAGTACCCATAATTTTAAGCAATTCCGACTCAAAAAGCGCCTTCACATCGGATCTCTTCAACCGGCCTTGGATATCCGGGTGCATTTCGGCCTCTTTTGCAGGCGTGATGAAAATGACGCGTCCGATGTGCTTGTTGAGGTCCATGGCGAGTTCAGCAGACGCAACGCCCCCCATGTCGCTGACGAGCACCCGTTTACCTTTAAACAAACTCGAATCATCCGCGCTGTTATAGACACCTTTGCCCAAGAATTCGGATTCTCCTTCGATGGGTTCTTCCGGGGGCTTGCAGTGTTTGTTGACATATAAAGGAAACTCAGAACCGATCTCTTTTGGACTTTTGCCTTCGCGCCAGTTCCGGATCGCCGCATGAAGGGCGTCAGCCGCCAAATTTGAGCAATGCATTTTGATGGCAGGCAGCCCCTCCAAAGCGTCTGCAACGTCATCCCGCGTTACTTTCAGTGCTTCATCCAACTGCATACCCTTCACCAGTTCCGTAACCATACTGCTGGTGGCAACAGCGGAGCCACAGCCGAAAGTTTGAAACTTGATATCTTTTATGTGGTCATTTTCGACGGCTATATAGATCTCCATCAAATCTCCACAGACGGGATTTCCGACTCTCCCCATTGCAACATTATCGCCTTCAAGGATTCCCACATTGCGTGGATTCCTGAAATGGTCAAGCGTCTTTTCAGAATACTGGGTTGGTTTCATTTGTTTAATTCCTTTCATATAGAGGTGAAAGCTTTCTAAGTCTTTCCAAAATGCCCGGAAGCACTTCCAGGACTCTTTCCACATCATCCGCCGTGTTGAACCTGCCAAAAGTGAACTCAAGAGAGCCATGGGCTTCCTCATGCAAGAGTCCGCACGCAATCAGCGTGTGAGAGGGTTCCAATGTTTTCGAAGTGCAGGCAGAGCCCGTTGACGCGGAAATTCCTTTATCCTTGAGTGAAAGCATCAGAGATTCTCCTTCCACCGCCTCAAACCTGAAATGGGCATTGTTCGGCAACCGTTCGGTCGGATGGCCGTTCAAATAGGCTTTGGGAATTTTTTCCAGGACGCCTTTAATCAGGCGGTCTCTGTAATTCCTCAAGCGCTTTATCTCTTCGGACATCTCCTCTGCTGCAATCTTGACTGCCTCAGCCATGCCGACAATGCCAGGCATGTTTTCCGTACCAGACCTGAGGCCTCTTTCCTGACCACCGCCCATGATAATCGGCATAATTCCGGAACCCTTTCGGAGGTAAAGCACACCGAACCCCTTTGGACCGTATATATCATTGGAAGAAAGGCTCATGAGATCCACAGGCACTTTCTTAACATCGATGGGCACAAGACCTTCCACTGCCACGGCATCCGTATGAATTGCAATGCCTTTATTTTTGAGCAGTTGGCAGATTTCTTCCATCGGCTGAATGGTCCCCACCTCATTGCTCCCATAGCCGATGGAGGCCAATATGGTTTTGTCTGTGATCCTGGATTTAAGTTTCTTAGGATTCACCCTGGCATATTGGTCCACCGGTACCTTGCTGATTTCGAATCCATTTCTTTCCAGGTATTTGGCAATATTGTGAATGGAAATGTGTTCAACTTCGGATATGATAATATGGTTTCCTTTTTTCCTGTTACGCATGGCATATCCAATGAGGGCAAGGTTGTTCGACTCAGTCGCCCCCGAAGTAAAAAGAATCTCCTTGGGGTCTGCGCCGATAAAATCGGCAATCTTTTCCCGGCAGTCATCAAGGACCTCTGTCGCCCTGTCGCCTTCAAGGTGAAGAGAGGAAGGGTTACCAAACCTTTCGAAAAAATACGGCTGCATTGCTTCCACCACCCTGGGATCCACCGGTTTGGAAGACTGATAATCAAGATATACTTCCGCCGTTGTTTCTGCAGTTGTCATGCTGAGACCTCCATTTCTGAACTTGCCAAAAGGCCGGATGATGCTCTTTTGATGATCTATTTTCCTCTTCTTATCAAAAACCGCAATTGCCCGCCCTCATTTTCAAATGACACAACCTCGTGTCCTGAACGCTTTGCAAAACGCGCAATGTCTTTTGCGGCCGTTGGATCATCTGCAATAACCTCAAGTATTTCGCCAATTTCCAAGGCTTCGATGTTCTTACGTGTCCGGTACAATGGTTCCGGACAGAAAAGGCCCACGCAATCCAAAGTCCGTTTGGGTTCTTCTTTTGCCTCCAATTTCGCCTCCCTTAAGTGACTTAATAAGTGGTTTCTTTGATAACAAGATCTGAGAACCTCATTTGTATAACATATATTGCGGGGAATAAAAATCAAATGGGTTGAGCAATGTATCCTATTGAACAAATATCCGTAGCTTTACAAAGGCGGGTCTATTGAGGATGGTCGGAACAGGGAGAAAAAAGAGCACATTTTTGTCCGATCATTAATGACTAACGGGCTATCCACTTGACGCAAGCGACCCTTGCATGTAGTATCTTGAGGCATGGAAATCTTCCCTGGACCCGTGGCAGGCATACCCGTGGCAGGCATCGATTATCCCCGGAATCTGGAGTAATTTGATCGCTGGTTTGCGGATGAGGCAGCCTGCCTGAGTTACCTTTATCGCGTCCGCTGAAGCGATGGTTGCTCGGCATTCATCAGGGCGCCGTCAGTGGCAAGCACCTGGAGTATTACCTTGATGAATACACCTTCCGCTTCAACCGCCGTACTTCCAGATCACGAGGAATGCTCTTCTATAGACTTATGCGACAGGCTGTTGCGACGGCTCCGGTACCGTACCGGCAGATTGTTGATGGAACCCACAAGATGTAGGGACGGATGAAAACAGGGGAAACAGGTCGCCGGCCGATGACACAACGGTCGCCCAACTGGGTCTCCCTCCGTGTCACCGGCCCCCCAAAGGGACTGACTTTCCGAATAATTGAAACCGGGAATTTTAATTGTCGTTAGGAGG
>JBBSAR010000332.1:0-5384 GCA_038252125.1 Desulfatiglandales bacterium | reverse complement strand
GGATATTCGAAGACGACGAGGACAGGGACAATTTTGTCAAACGACTCGGCAGCATCTTGTCGGAAACAAAGACGTTCTGCTATGCCTGGCGATTATTCCAAATCATTTCCATGTGTTACTCCGAACCGGAAAAGCATCCATCAGCACGGTCATGCGGAAACTTTTGACCGGATACGTGGTAAGCTTTAATCGCCGCCACAAAAGGAGCGGACACCTTTTTCAAAACCGATATAAATCTATTCTTTGCCAGGAAGATACGTATTTACTTGAATTAGTGCGATATATTCACTTGAATCCTCTGCGGGCAGGCCTTGTACCTGATCTGAAACAGTTATCCGGATTTGTTTACTGTGGTCACAGTCGGATAATGGGAACGGTTAAAAGCGGCTGGCAGGATGTTGATAAGGTTCTTGGGATGTTTGCCGCGCAGAGAAAGAGTGCCAGGAGAGAGTATGCTCAATTCGTCGGCAAAGGCGTTTGCGAAGGTCGGAAGCCGGGGCTCACCGGCGGTGGGCTAGTCCGGAGTGTAGGCGGTTGGCAGGAGTTAAACGCATTGCGGCGGGAAAAAGTCCACTTTAAAAGCGATGAACGCATTCTTGGTGACAGCGACTTTGTGGAGACTGTCCTTGATTTCGCATCCGAGGAGATGGAGCGAAAATACCGGCTGAAGGCCGATGGGCATACCTTTGAAAGAGTTGGCAAGAGGGTTGCTGAACTATTTGATATGTCTCATTCTGATGTGACGACCCCCGGCAAACAACCTCGCCGGGTACAAGCCCGTAGCGTATTGTCATTCTGGGCTGTCCATGAATTGGGCATGTCGGCGACCGCTGTGGGTCTGAAGCTGGGGCTTAGTCAGTCCGCCACAAGTAGAGCGGTCCAAAGGGGTCGGGTTATTACCCGGGAGTTGGGGTTGAATGCGAATATGATTAGAAATGCATAAATGCATGGGCGTCCCCATAAGCCATATATCACGATAGCGCCGTTTTCGGACAAAATTGGCGTCATTCAAATTACCCGGTATGATGGCGAACGAAACACTGCATTAGACGCCTGGAAGCTCTGCGGTTCTGGCGGGGGCCGGTGCAAAGCGCTGGTGGAGCTTATCGTTACACATACAACGGAGTAAACGCTTTGATTTTGACCCAAGGGGTTAATTTTGCCTTATTAAGCATGCTTTTTGCGGGCATTAACGACGTGATTTTTAAAAAATATGCCGTTAAAAACCGATCTCGAGGCATGTATGTTTTAGGTGTTGGTTTTATATGGGCAATTTTGCAGATTTCATACTCATCTTTCTCAGATATTTCGTTCAGTTTTGATAACCTCACAATCCAATATGGTTTGTTGGCAGGCGCCATCTTAGCGGCAGCTAATATTTTCCTAATTGAGGGCCTTACTCATATCGACGTTAGTCTTGGCTCGACTGTATACCGCTTGAATACCATTGGGGTGGTAATTCTATCTTTTGCTTTTTTAGGTGAAGGCATTGAGTTTATAAAATTAACCGGAATTACACTTGGCGTCATTTCCGTGTTGCTTTTGTATAAAAGTAACAGCAGCAAAACAACGAAGCGTTCTACGACTTTATTCTTTTGGTTGCTGATATTTGCTTCCTTACTTAGAGCAGCATATGGTGTTGTATCCAAAATAGCGCTACTTGCTTCAGCTGATAAGAACACAATTATCTTGTTAGCAGCAATCTGCTGGATTATTGGTGGGGCAATCTATGCAATATATGTGGAAAAAAGATTCATTATGACTCCAAAGAAGGTTCTCTATTCAGTAGTATCTGGCACTCTTGTATTTTGCATTGTTAATTTCTTAATTCTTGGGCTTAAAGTCGGGCAGGCGAGTATCGTCGTGCCAATAGCAAATATGAGTTTCATTATCGCTCTGCTCATTTCTGTTCTAATGGGTGCCGAAAAAATGGATTGTAAAAAAATAGTCGCTACTGCGTTTGCGATAGGTTCGATCATATCGCTATCGAGTGTCTAACGAAGAAGTGGGAATGGGGGACGGGCAGAAATAGATAACTAACGTGACATGTGGAAGGGAATCCTTTAAGAGGGATCTATGCCAAGATTAGCCAGATTAGACTCCCCCGGTGCGCTCCACCATGTCATTATTCGAGGTATTGAGCGCCGGAATATATTTGAAGACAATAAAGACCGTCATAATCTATTGGATCGGCTTGCCGATCTATTGCAGGCCACCAAAACATCGTGCTATGCATGGGCAATGTTACCAGTCGGTGATGCAGAAGGACGATCAGGCGCCGGTTAAGGTGAGCTACGCGCGGGCAGCGATATTCGGCTGATCGTCCACAAAGCAGGTGATAGCCTGCTTCTTTGCTATGTTGATCACCATGACAAGGCATACCAGTGGGCTGAACGACGCAGGATGGAAATCCATCCCAAAACCGGTGCGGCACAGCTGCTTGAAATTCGCGAGACTGTGCAAAATCGGCGGTATGTTCGTGACGATGAGGAAGGCTTATCTGTAGAAAATATGGACTCATGCTTGATTCCAAAGATGGATTCGTCAGGTGATGATCCCAATTCATGATAATCAGGTCGTAAATGCACACTGAAATTGCTGGAGGGCTGACGACATCGACCTCACAAGTTATGTTTTTGTGGGATTTTCCTTGAATCCCGACATATGATCCTATATGCTTTTATTTAGATGGGATTTGAGCTGTCAACCTTTGTTTTGAGATCTAATATGCGGCTGCGAGGAAGGTTTATCCCGAGGAGAAACATTCTCGCTTCTGCCGATCATTACGAGATAATAGAAGAGTATCCAGGCGACAAATACTTTCCCAGCTACCTCGTCGGTTCCGAATATGGAAAAGAAGCTTTTCATATACTTTTTGCCGTCGATGTGGAGGGTAACAACGTCCGAATTATTACGGCCTATAAACCGAACCCGGATGACTGGGAATACGATTTGAAAACACGGAGAAAAGACAAATGAAATGTCACGTATGCGGTTACGAAATGACCAGGATTGTTACGAATCTTCCGTTCAAGATCACGGATTCTTCAATTGTTATTCTGAAGAATTTGCCCGTATACCAGTGCGGCGGTTGCAGTGAATATCTGTTGGAGGATTCTGTTGCGGGACATATTGAAGAAATTCTCGAAACCGTAAATTCCGAAGCGGAATTGGAAATATTGAAATATGCGGCTTGAATCCGATATCCCGGGAATGTGAATTTGGGGTGCTGTAAACTCAATTTAATGAGGAACTGATGGGCTCCAGCTGAACAGCTTCATATCCTATCCTCGATGCCTCATTCAGAAAGAAATCCATCCTTTAACTGCATCTTCATTACCAGAATGGTCTCCATTGTTTCTTTTGATCGGTCGGTAAATTGGTGTCGGAGCGCGTCCACCAGGGGGACGTATATTGGATTATTCGATTGTGAGCACATGTACTGTGGCCGGCAAACGACACAGTGGAGACATGGATCTATTTTCAAGCATAGAGACTTTTTTGGCTATGTTTGATTGAATCAGGAAAAGGGGGAATGCAAACATGTCAAGGAAAGTGATTATATCCGCGGCGATTACAGGTTCCATCCATACGCCCACCATGTCGCCCTATCTTCCTATTACCCCGGAAGAGATCTCCGGACAGGCGGTTGAGGCTGCCCGCGCCGGGGCAGCGACTGTGCATATCCACGCCCGGAATCCCGTGAATGGGATGCCCAGCCCCGATCTGGGCCTTTTTCGTGAGATCGTCCGGAGGATTAGATCGGAGACTGATGTCATCATCTGCATCACCACCGGCGGGGGCGCCGGCATGACCGTGGATCAGCGGGCGGCCCCGGTCCCGGAACTCCGGCCGGAACTGGCATCCTTCAACATGGGGTCCATCAACTTTGCCCTGTTCCCGGTAATCAAGAAGTATAAAGAGTGGAAGTACGATTGGGAAAAACCATTTTTGGAGGCCAGCAAAGCGAACATCTTTCAGAATACGTTTGCCGATTTAGAAAAGATCTGCGGCATCATGCGGGATAACGGAACCAAACCGGAGTTGGAGATATATGACGTGGGACATCTCTATAACGCCAAGTTTCTCCTGTCCGAGGGATTTTTGGAACCCCCTCTGTTCCTGCAGTTTGTCATGGGAATCCTGGGCGGGATACAGCCGACCTTCCAAGACCTTCTCCACTTGAAGGAGACCGCCGACCGTCTCTTCGGGGAGAACCAGTATCAGTGGTCGGCCTTTGGCGCCGGCCGGATGGAGTTCCCCATCTGCACAATGGCCGTCCTCATGGGAGGGAACTGCCGTGTCGGCCTGGAAGACAATCTGTATCTTTCCCGGGGGGAGTTGGCCGGATCCAACGCAGACCTGGTGGATAAGATGGCCCGCATTCTCCGTGAGTTCTCCATGACGCCGGCAACACCGGATGAAGCCAGGAAGATTTTGAGGATCGCGAGGTAGATGATGCATTCCAACGATGTCCAGCGTGCGGTGGTGGTGGGCGCGGGTGTCATGGGGCATTCCATGGCTCATGTTTTTGCCCAGGCCGGGATCGAGGTGAATCTGGTGGATGTGAATCAGGCGGTCCTCGAACGCGCCATGGATCTCATCCCCGCCAATCTTGAGACCCTGGCCGAGTTCAAAAAAATTTCCAGGGAAGATATTCCCGAAATACTTGCCCGCATTCATCCGTTTACGGATCTGGCCGGCGGAGCGAAAGGAGCAGATTTCGCCGTAGAGGCGGTGTCCGAGATTCCGGATATAAAACGGGCGGTCCTTTCACAACTGGATGAAGGTTGTCCTCCGGATACCGTGATCGCGAGCAACACGTCCTCTCTGGATGTTTTCAGTATTGCCCGGATCACCCGGCCTGAGCGCCTGGTGGTAGCGCACTGGTTCGCACCGCCCCATATCATACCCCTGGTGGAGGTAGTTCCCGGTCCGGAAACCCTGCCGGAAACCGTTCAACTCACCGCAAACCTGATGAAACGGCTTGGCAAAAAGACGGTGATCATGAAAGAATTTGTGCCGTCCTTTATTGTCAACCGGATTCAGCGCAGCATTTCAAAAACGGTATGGGAGATGCTTGAAAAGGGGTGGGCAACACCGGAGGAGATTGATCAGGCGGTCAAACTGACCCTTGGAATCCGGCTCCCCGTGGTGGGGGTGGTACAAACAAACGATTTCACAGGTCTGGACCTCATTTACGACATTATGAAGGCCGGCAAATCCGTCAGCCCCCTTGTCAAAGAGATGGTGGATAGGGGACATCTGGGCGCCAAAACATCAAAAGGCATCTATGATTACGGCGGACGGAGCGAGGTGGAGATCCTCAAAAAAAGAGATCGACGGTACCTGAATTTGCTCCGTTGTCTTGAGGAGATCAATGC
>JBBSAR010000331.1:0-5401 GCA_038252125.1 Desulfatiglandales bacterium | reverse complement strand
TCCTCTGGTCATCGCCGCCTGTCCGACGGCTGCTATTTCCCCCACCAAAACGGAGAGCGGCAAAAAATCGGTGAAAATCAAGCAGGAACGTTGCATGTTCTGTGGAAATTGCTACACCATGTGCATGGCCCTGCCTCTTTCGGACTACGAGGGCGACTGTGTGACGGTCATGGCTGGCGGAAAGGTTTCCAACCGGATCAGCCCGCCCAAATTTTCCAAGGTGGTTATTCCGGCTTTGCCTAACAATTTCCCGAGATTCCCGGAAGTCTGCGAGTCCGTAAAGAAGATAATCGACGCTTACGCCGCGGATGCCAACAAATATGAAAGGGTCGGCGACTGGGCGGAAAGGATCGGCTGGGAGAAGTTCTTTGAAAAATGCGATCTTCCCTTCAGCGATCACCTGATCGATGATTACCGTTTGCAGTATGACACGTACAGAACCAGCACGCAATTCAAGTATACGGATGCGTCTTGGGCCGTATCAAAAGCAATTGGCGGTATCAAATAGAACAAACAGCGTAAGGTCTTGGAGACCGGGAGGTCTATTTTCAGGGTGCCGGAAAAGGGCCTCTCGGGCCAAGACCGATAGATAAGGAGCAAAACCGTGGAAGATATCAAAGCAGCAATCCTGGCGTTTGCGGAGGGCAGCAAGAAATCAAAGTTCTATTTCAACGATATTCAGAAGGCCGTTCAGAATACTTTTCCTGATGCCAAAGCCAGGGAGATAAAGAAGGCGGCCACTGCATTAATCAATGAAGAAAAGCTGATCTACTTTTCTACCGGAAGCAGCACGATGTACGGTCTTAAGGGAAGAGGCCAGACCGAGGATCATTAGAGAAAACTTTTACATGGCATGGAGGTCGCTGTCCGCGAAGGATTGTGACCTCTTTGCATTTTATTCAGGAAAAGAGGTCCATTATGAAAACCCCCAAAGGTTCCGAGGAGTTCATTGCCGAGCAGAAGCGGATACGGGACGAAGAGAACGAATGCGCCAACAGCAAATACAATCTTGGTGTCTCTCTAATGGAGAGCGGAAGGCTCGATGAGGCCATCGAGGCTTTCAAGGACGCCATTGAAAACAGCGCAAGAATGTTTGAAGCGTATGTTAATCTCGGTTATATCTATTTCAAAATGGGCGATCTTGAGATGGTTGTGGATGCCAATGAAAAGGCCGTACAGATAGAGCCCAGGTATGCCAGGGGGTATGCGAACCTGGGTTTTGCCTATCTCCAGATGATGAAAACCGAAGAGGCGATCGAAGCGCTTAAAATGGCCATAGAGCTGAATCCCGAGATTGTACAGGCCTGGAGCAATCTTACAAATGCCTATTTACAGAGCGATGAAGTGGAAAAAGCCATAGAAATCGGGATGAAAATGGTGGAGATGGCGCCGGAATTTGCTTTGGGCCATAACAATCTTGCATCCGCCTATTTCAATAATGAAGAATATGAGAAGGCCATAGAACATCTGGACAAAGCCGTTTCTCTGGGTTTCGAGCCTCATCCGGAATTTTTGCGGGCACTGGAGTCCCACCGTTAAGATGGATTACGACTATTTGTTCGAACCATATGAGGAACTCGTTGTCAAAGCAGACAAGGGCTTTGACAGGGTTGCCGATGAATTTCCCGAATCCATGCACTGCAAACGTCACTGCTCTGACTGCTGCCATGCTGTTTTTGGTCTCTTTCTGATAGAAGCCGTTTTCCTGAAGCGCGATTTTGACAAACTGGGAAATGAGGAAAAAAAGGAGGCACTCAGGAGAGCGACCGAAGCGGACAAAGAGCTCGATAAACTGGAAAGGACACTCAAGGAATTTGAAAATGACCCGCGGATGAGTGTCTATACCCTTGCCAGAGCCCGAATCAGATGCCCGCTTCTTAATGAACATGACGAATGCATCTTATATCCCTGTCGCCCCATCACATGCAGGGTATACGGGATTCCCACCTTGATCCGCGGTATGCCGCGCTTCTGCGGAAAGGCCGGTTTCCAGAAGGGACAACCCTATCCTACGTTTAATCTCGATGGGATGCACGGAGAACTGTATGCCTTGTCTAAAGAACTGGTGAAAAGTATCGGGATCGAAGATGTGGATCAGCAGGCGTCTTTTCTCTTTTCCATTTCGAAAATTATCACGACTCCTGTGGAAGAGTTGATAACGAAAATTCCTGCAAGGTCCGGTGAAGCAGAGCGACGTGGCTCTTGAGGTTCATTCGAATCATTTCGAACTCCACCGGATCATCCTGGTGGTAAAGGACGATCAGTGAATCAAAAAGCTTTTTCAGTTCTTCAAGGGTAAAGGATTTGAGCAGAAAAAGGAGGTCCTTCCCGTGGTCCATAGGAAGCCTGCCGGCTGAGACCATGCGATTGACTGCATCAAAGAAGCCTGTTGTGGCCGCCAAGACCGAGAAATCCTCCGCCCAGTATATTTCCCCCACCCCATCCAGCCTATCCAGGCGACTCCTGATGGTCAGATTCATGAAAAAATAGAGAATGGCGATGACGGAATTTGCGTTTTTCGTTGAAAAATCGTCCATATAGGATTCATATTTTCTTGCAGTCGTAAGTTTTACGTCCACCCTGTCCCCTGCGATTTTAACGATGAAATCGCCCGCTGCATGATGCCAGGGATAGATTTGCCGGAATGTGTCGGGTTCATAGTAGAGGGTGAGTATTCGCGCGATCTGTCTGAGAATGGAGAAGGCTTGTTCCGGGGATGCAAACCGATTCCTATTCAGGGAATCCCATACGCAGATCTTGTAGTCTCCAATGCTCGGATCTTTTGAAAAATGCCATTCATGATAGTCCTCGAACCATTCGCAAAGCATCATGGACAGGGTTTCCGTTGATTTTTCCGAATGGCACGGGACTTCTCCCCTAAAGTAAGGCCTGGGCAGGTAAGAAGAATGGGAATGACGATGCAGCCTGTTTAGTATATCGAACTCACGGTTCAGCCATTCTTTCCCCTTCTTAGAAATGGCGGTACTTACGGAACATTTTACCGGAGGCCTCTGCGAAAGAAGTTCCACGCTCATTATGTGGTACAGCACCCCATGCTTTTCGGTGCGGATTCGTATTTTTTGGATATCCTCAAAAGAGGGTTGCAAATCCGGCTTATCCTCGAAAAGGTTCCTCAGGGGCCTGCCTCGACCGTGGAGAATGAAGGCTCTGACCGCGTCGAAATAGTCTTTTACCGTGAGGGATGGATGGTTTTTGGTTGGGCTGATTTTAAAGGGGAGGGCAAGTTCGGCCTCTCCGGCCGGAAGATCCCCCTCGGATGTGGAGAATAAATATTCTACTATCATAATTTAAGGTTTCGGAAGGGGTTGGGAATTTTTTTTATCCTCGAACTTTTTCAAAGCCTCCGATGCCATTGCAGCGACGGACGTTTTTTCCATTCTCCCTTTCCCGTAAAGTTCCATTTCATGGGAGTCATCCAGCAATTTCGCTATCTCTTCCTTTGCTTCATACGCCCCGAGATTGCCTAATAACCAGGCTGCGTATCCACGCGCAAGGGGGTCTGGGTCTTCCAGGAATGAAAAGAAATGAAAGGTATGCTTCCGGAGAATTTCAGGGCTTGATTGGGCAATTCTTCCAAGGGCTTCCAGAATTTGGGCTTTTCTGACGTCATCTCCCAAGAATTGAAAGAGCTGAGGCGTGTACCCACCAAAAAGATCAGGCCTTTGGGCAATAATCCAGCCGATGGATTCAAGCGCCCCCATGGGATATGCCGCGGTATCCGTAAGCGAATAAAACAAACCCTGAAGAAGTTTGGAAATAGCCCCGGGATCTTTCTCTGCCACGATGGCGCATGCACGGCCAAGGATTTCCGCTGCCTTGTTCCTGTCCTCGGGATCTCCGGAATAGATAAGACGCTGGATATACCGGATTACCTTCTTGTCCTGTCTTGCAGCCTCCAGAATGGGTTCAATCCGATACTCTCTGACCAGCGCTTCAACCTGCTTCTTTGTGAGCGGCCTTTGCCGTTTCTGTCTTGGTTCGGATACCAGGGAAGTAGCCCGGGCTTCTTTCAACCTTTTTTCCACCCCATCAGAGGTCACTTCCCGAATGTCTTTATGCATTCTTATGAAATAGAGCGCACCGGCTATCCTTCTGCCTTCATAGGCGCCCGTCGGTATAATCAGATGGCTCTTGAGATCGTAGTTCTCTACGATTTCAGCAAGATAATCTTCTTCGGGCAGCAATCCCCATGCCAGGTCCCAATCCATATTCGATGCGAAAACCAACGCCTCGATCATAGCTGAACCAAGATTATGCCCCGTTTCATCACAGGCATAAACGGCGCCGCACGAGCACGCGCCCACCGGCATTTCGCCCGGTCGTCTGGTCGTCAACTCCTTCGGCCTATCAACAAGTTGCCCACAGAAAGGGCATGTCGCTTTTTTGACCGGATCTCTTCCGAAAAACTTGCTTTCAAGCATGGTCATCCAATGGCTGGACGAACGTTGGGGCCGAAAGGTGAACCGTTCGAGAATGTTCATCATATTCAAAATCAACGATTTCAAACCCCGATCGATTGGTCTTGAATTCTATGACCCAGTTCCTGTATTTTTCTCCAGCAAACTCGCAGTTTAAGTTGCCGATTTTTGCATCCATTCTTCTGAGTCGAGGGACAATTTCCTCCTCAAAGACCTGAAGGATATGCATTCTGTCCTCATCACTGAGATGGTGTTCCAGACCTCTGGTTAGGATCGTCGCATGGTTCATTTTGTATGGCCGGGAAGGGTCATGGACATGCACTGATTGCCCGACCCGCAGCTTTTGGCAGTGATCCGCGGTTGTTTTCCGCCGGGTCCCACACTCATAGTGTAGCTCGTCCGGCTGAGTTTTCTCTCCACTGTTTGGGAATTGCATTTCGGGCAGGACAGGTTGATGATTTCTTCGGAATTCATAAACAGTTTTTCAAATGGCGCCCCACATTCGACGCATTGAAATTCAAATATTGGCATTGTTATACGCTCCTCAAATGGACTATAATGGCCATCATAGTCACCCGAGCGATCAAAGTCAAACCTTATGGGAATTTTGGCGGCATTCTTGTGGATGTGAAACTTGTATAACCTGATACATAGCCAACCATGATCCTCTCATTTCATCCTTGTATCGATGCCGATTCGCAGATTATCCTCGGCGACAGAAATCTTAGTAGCAAAGACTTGGACATGATTTCCTCCGCGGAGGCCGTTATTTTGCATCAGGGAAAGGTCGATTCCGTTTTTGAAGCCTGCCGCAAAGGAGGCGTGAAGACGTTCCCGGATTATGCCATGCGCTACAAATATCCGGGAAAGACAGGGCAGAGCAGGCTTTTTAAGGATTTTGGGCTTCCACATCCGAAGACAAACAGTTGGGAGACGGTTGAGGCATATCTACACTCCAATCC
>JBBSAR010000330.1:0-5408 GCA_038252125.1 Desulfatiglandales bacterium | reverse complement strand
TTTGCCAAAGGGCGATAAAGTTGGAATAAATTGGCAAGGCTCCGCCCGAAGCGTCTTCGAACATCTGCCTCCGGAACATGGTGGCCGCCGCTTTCCACCCTCTCACGAATACGCCAGAGGGCCAGCTCAGGACTGGGTATCCATAGATAGAACAGATTAATATTGTAACCACTTATCTTTATGTCATGGATTTGTCGCAGATAGGTGCGGCCGGAGAGGGTTGTCTCGAAGGCGAAATCTTTGCGACGGGACACGTTGCGTTGAATTTCATGCAAAACAAGTCGCCCGGCCCTCACCATTGAAAGACGGGGATCAAGAGGTGAAAGGCCTTGAGCGATGAGATCAGGGTTAATATAGTTGAGGCACCTGGCGAACCGGGGCAGGAATTCAAGGGCGAAAGTTGTCTTTCCTGCACCGTTGGAACCTGCAATTACGTAGCATTGGGGCGTCATAACTGCCTTTCCGGGTCGCGATCCAGTTGGTTGGCGGCCCGCAGGCCCATTGAACAGATGACTTGCGGTTCGGTCATTTCCATGTCCTCCGTGACTCTGCACAGCCGGGCGTCCTGTCGCAGGGCTATGACCAGCCCAGCGAGGTCCGGATCGCTGATGCCGCTTTTGAGCTGCCGGTTGAGGGTATCCGTGGCCGACTGAAGAAGCGGATATTTGTAGATGTCCTCTATGGCCCTGAGGAGTTCGGGATCAGCGAACAGGGCGCCTTTCAGAAGTTCGGCATGGGCCTTAAGGCGCTCATAGGTTCGAAACCGGGCGCCGGAGGGCCGGCCGAGCTGCCCTCCCACGGATTTCTCCGTCTCGATGATGAGTTTTACGCCTTTTGCGACCATCTCATGGTGTTCTTTATGGCGGGGGATTGCCAGTGTCATCGGCGGGCATTCCGCTGCCTTCAAAATGGCGAACTGGGATTCCGTCACACTGTTGCCGGCATTGTCCACCCAGGCTAAGGCATCGTTTCCCTCAGCAGCCTTCAGATACACAAGCGCTCCCTCCGGCTGTTCACCGGTTGGCCTGTGCGGTTTTGCGGAGTATACTACATTCGGCATGGCAGTGATGATTTTCTCCAGTTCGGGCTGGCGGTCAATGGCGTTCTTCCAGATTTGGTAGGCGTAGGAAGCCAGATCCACTTCCGTGTCTTCGTCGCCGTCGAGAATACCGGCCTTCTCCGTGAAAAGATCTTTTATTGCCTGTTCCTCTTTCTGGTCTTCAAAGAAAGTCTCATCGGCCCCGACTACTTCGGCATTCTCTTGCAGACGCCGGCGAACACGCGCTCGAAGTCGAATGATCCGTTCCACACCGTCCGCGGGCAGAAAAGAATAGCAAAGGATCTTGTCGGCCTTCTGCCCGATACGGTCCACCCGGCCTGCCCGCTGAATGAGCCGGATAATAGCCCAGGGAAGGTCGTAATTGACAATGACAGCACAGTCTTGGAGATTCTGTCCTTCGCTCAGAACATCCGTGGCCACCACTACCCGGAGTTCTTTCTCCGGTCTTACCAGGTTTTGCTTTTGGTTGCTCACCGGACTGAAACGGTGAGCAATACTCGTGGGGTCTTCGGTGCTCCCGGTCACACCATTCAGGCAGGTTACACCTCGTGCCTGCAATTGGAGCGCAAGGTACTCCACGCTATCCGCAAATTGAGAGAAGACCAACACCTTGTCCGCGGGATGTTTGTCCATAAGCAGCGCAAGGAGAGCCTGAAGCTTGGTGTCCCTGTCTGCATCCCACGGGCCGGCATGGTGAAGAATACCCATAAGCGATTTTGCATCGCTCATGAGATCTTTCTTTAAAGCATCGTCGAAAAGCCCGGGCCTCAGCCACTTGAAACGTCTCCTGAACTGGGCAAAATAGGTATTGTAAACCTCGCCTGCACGGGCCCGAAAATCGCTCTCAGTCAGGGCGTTCGGCGGGCCATCGGCTGCCCTTTCGGCATCATTTTCACCATTGTCGTTTGCCGCCCCCCAAAGATCGCTGTCCTCGTCATTGGTCGAAGGGTCCAGAAGCCCTATGTCCTGCGTGCCGATGGGGAGCGGCAACCCATTCTCTATGGCATGGAGGTAGATGAAGTTTCGAAGGATGTGACGTTCCAGGGACAGGATGAAAACGTGTCCGCTGCTTTCGAGCCGTTTGAAGAGATTTGTGCGGCAAAAACCTTTGAGGCGAGTCCCTGCACGTGACAAATCGGCCAGGCCTCGAGCCTCTTCCTGGGTCGGCGGTTTATGGGGAGACGGCCTCTGGTAATTGCCCAGACCGTAGCGGGGCAACGTCAGATTGCTGATCGCGCTGACCACATCTTCCGAAAAGAGCTGGGCGTAGGGGTCGTTCGGATCTTTGCTGTTGATGACAAATGCGACGGTTTTAGGAACCCGTTCAGGGAAATAGGAGCGGGAACCATCGGCGAACTCCAGATATTTCCTTCTTCGTTCGGGGTCGTAAGTCGCGTAATTCTCCTGAATAAAGCCGCGGGTGCGGCGCACCAGATACAGGCGCATCAGGTCTCGCCAGTCATCGGCATGAGCGCTTCTTTCAAAAGCCGCCAGAGAACGGACCGGAATCTGCAACCGGAGCAGTTCATTTTCGGATTTTTCGCGGATAAACTTTTCCGGCCGAATGCCGATGTCTTTGTGCTCGTCAATAAAGAGTCGGAGCTGATTGGATAGGTCGAGATAGGTCTTGTTATAGGGCGTGGCGGAAAGCAGGATGACGCGGCTGTCGTTGGCGCTGATATACTCGGCGATGGCCCTGTACCGACTCCCCTCACGGTTGCGGAGATTGTGGCTTTCATCAATGATCACCTGGCGAAATCGACGCAGGTTGGGGAGCTTGCTCTGCACCTGGGTGATGGACAATACCGTTCCACGAAGGCGATACTGCTGCCGATACTCCTCCCACATGCCCACCAGGTTTTTGGGACAGATGATAAGGGTTTCAACACCGTGATCGTCTTCGAAAATGCGCGCGATGGCCGTGGCTATAAGCGTTTTTCCAAGCCCGACCACATCTCCGATAACTACTCCGCCGCGTTTATTGAGGTGGTGGGCGGCGATCTTAACGGCGGCCACCTGAAATTCAAAAAGCTTGTCGCCGAAATCGCTGGGGATGCGGAACTCCGTGAGACCGGATCTGGCCTCCTGGGAGAGATGATAGGCCATCTTTATGTAGATATGATAGGGAGGAATCGGTTCCGGCCTGGCCCAGCTCTTGTTGATAATTTCAACCAGTTCCTTGGAAATATCTATACAGAATCGATCGGTCCAGCGATCCTCAAACCATCCGGCCAGCTTATCGCAGGCATCGTGGTCGAGGATATCCACATTCAGTTCCCCCTGTTTGGACATGCCTGCAAGGGTGAGGTTGCTGCTCCCCAGATAGCCGATCGTGGGGTTAATCGGGTCCTGCCGAAAAAGGAGGTAAAGTTTTGCATGAAGCGGATGTCGGAGGAAAAGCTTGACTAAAAGTTTGCCGGCTGCGATTTGGCCTGCAAGCCTGCGAAGGCCGGCTTCATCCTCATTGGTGGGGAGCCCTATCATAAGCTGGTCGCGAAACTCCTGCGCAAGCCTTCGCTTCAGGATGACCGCCGTGGCCTGGTCTATAGACTCTTCCTTTTTTATGAGACCCATGGTGGAACGAAGCTGATCCTGGGGCAACCGCTGCATGCCCACCAAAAGTCTGCAACAGTGTCCGTCGCCACCGGACCATTTCTCTACGAATCCATCGATCTGTCGCCAGCCGCGCAGATTAAAATAGCCCACACAAAAATCCGCCCGCTCGGAAAGTCCCAGTGCATCGGAGAGCGCAGTCAGGAGATGTTTTTCGATATTGTCGAATACCTGTGGCATAAAACACCTTATTTTTTATAGCAAGTTCAGATTATTTCTCATAAGCGCCTAAACCTGGCGCCAGCGATCAAATTCCCCGGGCAATAGTTGAAGTATTTGTTCGCCGTTCATACTGTAAAGATCGTAGGTCATATCCAATTGCTGCACGACGTCAATGAACCGGTAGAGGGTTCCGGGGGAGTTTTTCATCTGTGATCTGCGTTTCGGCCGGATGCCTTCTTATTTGAAAGAAGTCACGCCAGGAATAGTGATCCCCTGCCTGACCTTCTCAATTTCCTGTTTACTGAAAAGCTCCTCAATCATGATTTACTCATGTAGGAACAGGGACGTTCGTGACTTATTGACTTTTCATTAGTTTATCTTCAATATCTTCGGCCTGAAGTATGTTCCGTCCACGCACAATGGACTTGCTCACAGCTGATGGGCTGACCCCAAGAGCCTTGGCCATCGTGACGCAGGTTAATCCAAGATTCCGAACTCCAAGGCAGCAGAGAACTGAACGGGCCTTTGCAATGTCACGTGATCTGCTTCCCGACTTCAATTCTTTAACATCAACACAGAAGTGATTCCCAACTTTCTCCAGCAGACTATCCAGGTCAATCCCACTTTTCTTAATCAGTGCCTTTCTCTCCCACGCCTCATTCGCTTGCATTAATACACGTTCAACAAACTCAGATCCTCCCAGAATTCGTTCGTCAGAGTTGACCCGCTGGCCTGATTCTCTCAGATCCTTCAGGCGCTTCCAGCCACCTACTGATCGGATCAGCCCTCCGCCGGTCAGTTCGGGCTTCTTCCCTTCCTCGATCCCCTTTGAAACAAATAGAAGATATTTTTTCTTTGCATCCGGTTCACGATTACCAAAAAGGCCTAAAACATAATCTCGATCTTGAAAATCTCTTTTCTGTCTCCCCATCAGCACAGAATGCCCGGAATAAGCATATGACCCCAACTCGTCAAGATTGCTCACCATCTTTGCTCGAAGCGGATTGAGATGAATATACCGAACCAACTCTTTCAGATATATATCTTCTTCGCAAAGGATGGACTTATAGCGATTTTGGAAAAGATGACCATGACGGCCATGTCGCCGGTTGAAACTGACTGCATATCCGGTCAGAAGCTTCCTCATCAACCGGGATATGGGGAACATTCCGGTTCGGAAAAGAAAATGCGCGTGATTTCCGAGCAATGACCATGCATAGCACGATGTGGAACTCTCTGTCAGTATCTTTCCAAGCCGATCAAGAAAAGCTTCCTGATCGCTATTGTCCTGAAATATCATCCTTCTTTCGATCCCGCGAATGATTACGTGGTGGATTGCCCCAGGAGCATCTATTCTTGATTGACGTGGCATCTGCTGCTTTTAGCACCCCCCAATACAATAAGTCAATATGTCACCTACGTCCCCATTCTCTTGAATGTTAAATTAGTTATTTACGTGCTTACGTCCCTATATCCCCTCCTTTGTTGAAAGATCGGTTTTGGGAAAAAGCAATGTGTTTCTTCACTTGTTGATAAGCTTTGTCATATCTTTGAGAAAGCCTTCTGTCTGCCG
>JBBSAR010000329.1:0-5416 GCA_038252125.1 Desulfatiglandales bacterium | reverse complement strand
GGCTAAAAGCATGCCGGAATGACGTGGTAGCACACCATGTTTTTCAAGAAAAGAATGTAAACCTCTTTTGGCCTTTTATGAAGTATGCCGAAAAGCCGGAATAATAACTGTTGGAGCCCACATCCGACTAACGCGGAAATCACTAAAAAGAGTGTGTGGATACTTTTTATCCATATTAGAGATAATGGCGAAGAATAGTGGATATTTTTTACCCGTATTTTTTCTGTGTGCAGGGGCGTCTGATTTTGCGATGCATCGGCTTTGTATGCTTTATCATTTAAATCAGCATTCTATACTAAATTAGTCGTGTATGGCACGACCTTTGCTACCTTATGAAGGAAACAGAAGGAAAATGGAAAAGGACAGGCAAAGATGGAAACGATTACAAACATATTAAAGGTGGAGGGGCGAAAATGAAAAAATATCTGAAAACGTGGGGTTTGGGAGTGGTGTGTGTTGGATTGGCCGGATTTGCAGTTCTCTTTTTTGCTTCGCCTTATCAGACGCTGGCCTGTGGAGGTGGAAGAGGAAGCGGAGGCATAGGCGGAGGTATAGGCGGGGGCGGAGCGGCATGCGGCTTCGGAGGTTCTCCTGGAGGAGCGGATTACGTCCCCCAGCAAAGAGGTTCAGGTAGCTGGTTGCCCGGAGGTTCTTCCGGCGCCAGTTATAACAACGGAGGAGCAATGAGCGAAGACCAGGCTCGGAATATCCTGGCCCGTCACGTGGAGAGGTTGAATCCGGAACTGAAAGTGGGGCCGGTTGAGGATGCGGGAAGCTTCTATAAAGCCGATATCTACTCAAAGACAAATGAGGTGGTTGACCACCTGGCCGTTGATAAACAATCGGGACGAATGATGCCTGTGGATTAGGCTTTCACAAGGTCTTAATAGATCCGTGTTGAGAGAAAGTTATGGCAAAGAATAGAAACAAATTGGATTTTATGATTCTCCTGGCGATGATCGCCATACTTATCGGATTGCCCCTTGGCCTTCGTGCCTATGATAGGGAGGTATGGCAGGAAAAGATCCCCCCCGGCGCCAAGGTCTTCACCCTTACCGGGAATGCTGAAAGGGGATGGATATCCGGTGATGTGCATGCCTTTCAGGTCCTTTCATCGGGGGAACGCAACGGGGTGGTTGAAAAACCGGTGATCACCGTTTCAAAAGGAGATCTGGTGGTATTCAGGCTTCGGAGCAGTGACGTGGTTCATGGATTCAGTTTGAAGGACTTCGGAGTCTTTATTACAGACGGCATTCACCCGGGCAAGACTACTCTGGTGAGCTTTGTCGCCGACAAAGCCGGGACGTTCACCTTTTCATGCAATGCCATCTGCGGCGACAGGCATGAAAAAATGCAGGGAATCCTGGTGGTCAAGGCCTGATAGCAGGGCGGGAATCATTATGAAAAGGAAAACTTACTTACTAATTCTGGTTGCACTGGCCATTTTTTCAACGCTTATGTATTTTGAAAAAATGAGTCCAGCCCGGGCCGAAACAGGAGCAATGTCGAATCCGGGGGTTCAGGGTCGCGTTGTTTCCGTATACGGGCCATTGGAAAATGCGAGGGTAAGGATCCCGGGGAGCGAACATTATTCCCTTACGGACAGGCTCGGGATCTTTACCCTTCCCCCCGACCTAATATCAGGCGACAGGCTGCGCATTACCGCGGGGAAAGAAGGCTGGTTCAACAACGAGCAAGTCCGTTTGCCCTATGGCCCGGCACGCGATATCCATCTCAATCCGGTCTATCTTAACGATGACCCCGATTATCGATTTATTTCGCCTGTGACCTGTGCCCAGTGCCATGGGAAAGTGGCCCGCTACTGGGACAAGTCGAAGATGGCCCATACTTCCTCGAACCCCATGGTTCTGGATATGCTTTACGGGACTGATGTCTTCGGCCGACAGGGCATTGAACCGGGTTTCAAGTTGGATAATCCGAAGGCGCAAAGCAACTGCATTTCCTGCCACGCTCCTTCAGCGGCGGCTTCCAGAGGAGGCTCGTCCCTGGATCTCGGAGCCGCTTTGCGATCCCCCTCAACGGAATGGGACGGCATCAGTTGTGATTATTGCCACAAAGTAAGAAATGTGATCCCAGATCCCGGCAAGCCAAGCGGAAAAGCGACCGTATTAGAGAGACAATCCTCGCCGAGGGGACGATCCATTCTGGTCTTCGGTCCCTACGACGATGCGGTGGCCGCCCCCATGGCAGCATCCTACAACCCCCTGTTCGGGGATGCAAAGTTCTGTGCCGCCTGTCACAGCCACTACAAAAAGCTGGACCGCGAGACGAGCTGGAATCCCGGCGAAGTCTATTCCGCTTCCGAATGGGAAGGGCTCAAAATGAAAAATAACGGTTTGCTACCGATTCAAACTACTTTTCAAGAATGGCGGCAGTGGCAGAAGGAACTTCCCCTTGACGACCCCAATAAGGGCAAAAAGTGCCAGGACTGTCACATGGGATGGCGAAAAGAGATGCTCCCTTACGATAATTACGTGGTGGATGGAATGGCGCGAAGTATGTGGGGAACCCATCGATCCCCGCAGGATATCCGTCCCCACCATTTTGACGGGGGGACTAAGACGCAGTTGAATACCAGCCTTTCCATGGAACTGGAGGGCAAGATCACCGGCAAAAAGTTAGAGTTGAACGTGTATATCACCAACACCAACGGCGGTCATTGGGTGCCGACCGGGGAGACGATCAGGAGCGTTATGCTGGTGCTTCACGCCTCTGATTCAAAAGGAAATCCCCTTAAAATGATCAAAGGAGGGACGCTTCCGGATTGGGCGGGTAAAGGAACCGTGGAAAAAGGAAATTTCGCCGGGCTGCCCGGGGCTGTGTTCGCCCGTGTTCTTGAGGACGATAAGGGCCATCTCAACGTCCCTTTCTGGCAGGCAACCCGCATTGCTTCCGATACCCGGATCAGGCCGAAAAAGACGGTGGATTTGAAATTTGAATTTGCTCTTACAGATCCTGAAGACGAGCCCACAGCCGAGGCCGATCTAATCTACCGACCGGTCAACCGACCCCTGGTCGTTAAGAAACAGTGGCTTGCGGAAGACATTTTGATCACCAGTAAAGTCTGGTAGCAGGAAGGAGAAAACAGACTATGTTCCAATTTGTTATGACCATTTCAATGGCATTTATTTTACTTCTCACCGTTCCATTTCAAGCGTTTGCCGGGGGCATCAAAGGAAAGGTATCGGTGAAGGGATTGCGGTCGCCCTCCAATATTCTGGTTTTTGTCGCCAAGGCGCCCGATCTTCCCAATGATGTTTCCCAGTTGAAATTTGTCATGGATCAAAAAAACCTGACCTTTGTCCCTCACATTTTGCCGATTCTTGTTGGGTCAACGGTTCAATTTCCCAATGACGACAAAGTGAGTCACAACGTGTTTAGCCTGTCAAGGACCAAAAAGTTCAACCTGGGCAGCTACGGACCCGGAACGATGGAGAAGGTAGTGTTTGACAAACCGGGCATTGTGGAACTCCGTTGTGATGTTCACGCCGAAATGAGCGCCTACATTATGGTCTTGAAAAATCCCTATTGGGCCGTAACCGATGAGCAGGGGAATTTCGAAATCCCCGATTCGGCTCAACTGGAGCAAAATGGATTGAAAGGGGCTCCAGGCCTTCCGGCGGGAAAATATGTCCTCAAGACGTGGCACGAAAAACTGCAATCTACAAAACAGGAGGTGGAAGTGCCAAAAGAGGGAGAGGTTGCTGTTTCCCTGGATCTCCATCGGGGAACTCCCGGCGTGCTTTATAAATAAAGCCCTCAACGCGGTTCGGCCAGGGAAACACATGGAAAAAAGATTAAAAAAAACCATTCTTCTTGTTCTGGTCACCCTGGCAGTGGCCGTCGCGATCCCTGTTGCGATTCGCTTTATTCCCCATGGGACCCGCACCCATTACATTTCCCTTACCGCCAAGAAATACGGCTATTCCCCATCGAGGATTGTTGTCAACAGGGGGGATACCATTGTCCTGAAGCCCACGTCGCTCGACGTTACCCATGGATTTCTGCTGGACGGGTATCCCGTTGATCTCATAATCAAGCAAAAGGGCGTCAATTTTTTGAAATATACCTATGAAGATGATAAGGGCGCCCTTCAAAGCGACTGGGACAAAGTTTCCGAAGTAAAATTTGTCGCCGACAAATCGGGGAAATTTACCTTTCGATGCACGCAAACCTGCGGTGGGCTCCATCCTTTCATGACCGGTGAATTGATTGTTGGACCCAATACCACCTATCATCTCTTTATCTCCCTTTCCATCTGGCTGACTCTGAGCCTTCTCCTGTTGTTCAGGGTTCGTTCCCCGGCCCTCTTTGAAGGCTTTCAGAGGAGGAACCTTCTGGATCGATTTTCGTGGCTGAAACGGGTTGTCAAAAGTCGAAATTTTCAGTTCCTGGTCATTTTCCCGAATTTTATCATTTTTTATCTTTTCATCCTGAGTGCCCTGTGGGGAAGTCCCGTGGGCAACCGTAACATCGCCATTATTTTTGTATGGATCGCCTGGTGGTTCGTTCTTAAAGCCATTCTTGTTCCCCTGGGCGGGAGGATCTGGTGCATGGTCTGTCCGCTCCCCGCGCCGTCCGAATGGATCAGCAGAAGAAGTTTCACTGCCGTGCGGTATCTTAAAAAGCCCTTCAAAGGCCTGCATCACCGGTTCACGGGCCTTCAGAAGGACTGGCCCAAAGGGATCAGCAACATCTGGCTGCAGAATTTTCTCTTTCTGACCCTGATATCCTTCGGGATCATCTTGATCACACGGCCCATCGCCACCGCTATGCTGTTCCTCCTGATTCTGGTGGCAACGTTTGTGTTGGGCCTGTTTTTCCGACGGCGGGTCTTCTGCCATTATCTCTGTCCCGTGGGAGGATTCCTGGGGACCTACTCCATGGCCTCCATGACCGAGATTCGTGCAGTAGATCCGGAGGTCTGCAGAAAACACAAAGAGAAACCCTGTATGAAAGGCGGGCCCGATGGCTGGGCCTGTCCCTGGCAGCAATATCCGGGAACAATGGACAGGAACAATTATTGCGGACTTTGCACCGAGTGTATCAAGAGCTGTCCCAAAGATAACGTGGGGATTTTTCTTCGGCCTTTCGGCTCGGATCGAAACCTGAAGGGGTATGATGAAATGTTCAACGCGATCATCATGCTGGTGGTGGCCATTGCATTCAGCATAACGATGCTGGGGCCATGGGGTTTTATCAAGGAAGCCGCAAATGTAACGGAGACCAGACGGCTTATTCCATTTCTTACGTACGTGGCCTCTCTCTGGGGTCTGGCCCTCATCGTCGTTCCGGGGCTTTTTCTACTTTCGGCAAAAGGAGCAGGTCTCCTTGCGGGGGGCGGCATCAGCCAGCGCACCCTGACCTTGCGTCTGGCTTACATCCTGATTCCTCT
>JBBSAR010000328.1:0-5425 GCA_038252125.1 Desulfatiglandales bacterium | reverse complement strand
GACAAAAATATCATCCGCCGAAGCTTGAGAAACCAAGGCGTTTGCCATGGCCAGTATCAGAAAGAATAGGATAGTCCGCATTGAATGACCGTCTCGGCATACGATTCATAATCGAGGGGGGCATCTCCGGACCTCCACCCCACCTGCCCGAAAATTTCCATATCTCCCCAAAACCTGCTGACCTGCAACCCCGCCGACCAGCTGTAATTGATGCGTCTGACGCTGGTAATGTTGTCCGGCACATCGTAGTATTGCGTCCGAAACCACGTTGCTTCAGCCCCCACCAGCCACTGCGCCGCCGGCTCCCAGGACAGCGCGGCGCCAGCCTGAATCTCCCGGAAAGATTCCATGTCCAGTGAAGAATCCAGACTCCCGTACGAACCATATACCCGGCCGGTTAGTGACGGGAGGATAAAAATATCAAGATCCAATCCCGTTGTTATCAGGCGATTATCCCTGGGGGGATATAGCATGTTGAGTTCGCCGTTACCGTTGCCTTGGCCTTTGCCTTGGTCCGGTGGCGGCGCCGCCCATGCCCCCTCAGACGGGGTGGCAGCAAAAGAATCATTTCCACCCCCTCCTTTTCCGCCGCCTCCTCCACCTTTTGCGCCTCCTCCACTATTACTCACAGCCCTACCCTGGCCTTTTCCGGAGAAGGGCTTTGCCCAGTTCAGGTAGCCGAGCCATCGGAAACTCTGTTCAAAACCCAAAGTCAGCCTCTTGGTGAGAATCCAGTCCGCCGCAAAACCCACCATCGCCTCATTGCGCTCGTCGGCCTCGATGAGACGATCCCGGTAGGCAGCCACCTCTCCCATCAGAGAGGGCAGAAAACTTCCCCCTGCCATGACGTAGGAAAGCGCTGTCCCTGCCTGAAAGCGGTAGTTATCTCCCACGGTCCAGTAGTCCTGATACCTGGCCTCACCGGACAGATGCAAGGCCAGATCTTCGGACAGAACGAACGCATGTTCCGCCCCGAGGCCGTAGACGGAAAATCCCGAGCCATCGGCAGGGTCGCTCAGGGCCGGGTTGGAATCGTACCCTGTCGTCAGTTCAGCTAACAAATCCACGGCTTCCGAATGGGGCGCCCACAGAAACAAGCAGAAAAAGGCCGCCCCCATACTCAAAAGGACAGAAATGTTTGGCTTGGGCCCGTTAGGCCGTATTTGCGGTACGGAAGTCTTTTTCATCTTAACTGCTATACACTCTGCGGCAAAAAAAGGAAAGGCCCCTCCAAGGAGCCTTTCCTTCCTGCTTCAGATCAGAAGTGCCTGGAGGGCTATGCACAATTGGACATGAAATCTATTTCTGTCCAGCCTGACGCCACAGAGGAACACCGGTTTCAAGATCTCGCAATGGAACTTCAACTCCGCCGACCGTAATGGTTACGGCAATATTTCGCGAAACCCCATTGTAATCCACCGCATATCCGCTCACCGTGACGATGTCGCCGGTAACCGGCCGAATTAGTTCCAAATCATCCCAGTAGCGCACGGGACCGATGCCGTAAACGGTGACGTTTTCAGTTTCGGTCGCAATGACCATTCCATCACCCTGACATTCAATCACCTCTCCGTAATAAGTGAAAGACGTCCCGGCGAAGATGTCATGGATCGGCCCTGTTCCATCCCCGGCGCCATTACCGCCGCCTTTCCCGTTTCCGGCAGGATCCAACCCGTCACTATTGATAGGTCCGCTTCCATCCCCGGCGCCATTACCGTTTCCGGCAAATCCCAGTCCCATACTCAAAAAGAACACCAACAATACGATCACACTGCCTGCCAAAGATTTTTTCATGATTTTTTCTCCTTTCATTCTGTTTTTAAGATTTTGAAAAATAGATCCAAGAACTTCTAATTTGTCCGGCTTTTGCCGCCTTGTCCTTTCGGCCCGGTACCATCACGATCGCCGGACCCCGAGCCCTTTTTGGCGCCATACCCAGTACCGTCCTGAGGCCTCGGGGCGGATCCGGTTCCATCCTGCGCACCGTAGGTGTTTTGGTTTCCTGAATTATTTCCGCTGTTCCATCCGCTTTGTCCGCTGCCGTTTCCTCCTCCATCTCCATTGCCGCCCCCCCGGCCGCCTCCACGCGCCAGGACAATCGGCACTTGATCATTGACCTCTACGATTCTTGCTTTTGCGGAATCCAGATCACCACCCACTGGAATCCCCGCCCAGCCTGCACCTTCATTGAAACCAAAAAGTGCTGCCAGACCCAAACCCGTCAAAAAAGCTGTATTCTTAAACGAAATCACGTTGCTCCTCCCTTTGCCATCGTTTTCAGACGGCCGTTGATTTTTCGCGAGAAATCGAGATAAATGACATCCGAACAATCTCTATTCCATCGCGCATCCTCAGATGCTGTGTTTTGTCTTATTTCAAAGCAAGACACATGCCACAACGATTTATATTGATAAATCAATTAGGTATACAACAAAGACCCTCTGAAAGGTTCGACAAGAAGCGATTATGCTCGACAATTTTGTCGAAGGACTGGGTGAGAAGGGGATCTAAATGCATCGAGGGCATACTGCCGATCTTTCCGGCCTTATGCCCTCGAAGCTGTCATCTTTTTACGCGAAGGCAGCAGCCTCCGGTGTTCGGGTTATTTTGCCTTTGAGAAGGCGTGGCACTTGCTGCAGTCGTATTTCTTATCATCCACATGCTTTTCATGTACCTTGTTGAAGAATTCGTTTCCCCTCCACTCGTTGGATTTGTCCTCATGACAGCTGGCGCAAAGGGCCTTGCCGTTATAGGTCGCGTTCGGGGAGTATCCGAGTGCCGGAAAATCCATCCGCCCACCGTCACTATGGCAGTCGTTGCAGGAGAGTGCCTGGCCGGAGGGCGCCACCTCGTGGAACAGTCCCATAAACCGCTCGGTCTGGGCGAATTCGTATCCATTGTTGGACCACCCGATTTCCTTTGCACCCTGTTGAACCGCCTGATCAATACCCCCCGTCTGAAAGAACAGCCCGATCTTGAGAGGCAGCAAATTCCGAGTAACCGGATCTATCGGCTGGTTCCCCAGATGGTGCTTAAAGGCGTAGATCTTGGCTCCTGTTTGAGTTACGTCTCCCAGAGGGGCACTCATGGTAATGATGCCGTTCGCCTCTTCTACGGCCGGATCGCCAAACTGGTAGAAATAGGAGGTCCCGTTGAAGAAGAGATATTCTGGGATCACATTGGTCATCTTGACATTGGCCGGTTCATAAAGCCCACTGGCCGTATTGAGTTCCCCCGGCAGGCTCCAGTCCCGAGCCATGTCGGTGGGGGCCACCTTCGCAAAGGTCGGGATGTGACACACCGTGCAGTTCACGCGACTGGTGTGTTTATTCAGATCGCTGTTGTCATGGGGAGTACTCCCATGGCATTTCGTACAAGAAACCTCATCCTGAGAATCCCTCGGCCTCAAATCCGTTCCTCGACCGGCGATTCTGTGGCCGGCGGCTGTGTGACAATCAATGCAATTGAGTCCAGCCCCACCGTTGGCCCTGGAGGAAAGGTGGACATCAAAATCCCGAGTTGGGTTCCTGTGCGCCTCTTCAATATCGCCCCGCTTGTAATTGTTTCCGCCTCCTGCCTTGGTGTGGCAATCGAGACAGCGATCATTGGAGGGAATGGTGATATCCACTGCCGCCTGGAGAATGCTGACCCCCATTTTCTGGGTATCGGGCACGAAACGGGAGGCGCCGTCCACCTCTCCCACAGTCCTCTTATAGGCAGCGGAATGACATACCAGGCAATCGATGTTCTCCAACTGGCTTTGGCTGGCAACGGGTTCTGGTTTCGCTCCAAGTCCCACATGGCATTTGGCACAGCCGCCGTCCACCAGCTGACCCGACACATTGGTTAGTTTGCCTATCCAGTTGATGTCCGGATAGATGCAGAAATCATTTATGCCGCCCAATTTTCCCGCATTCCCCGATGCAAGGCCGACCGTTTCCGAGGCGTCTCCCTTCCACTGATAGTGAACGCCGCCGTGAAGGGCTATCGCCTCTTCGGTATGGCAGGCCAGACAGGTGGCTGTCCCATCGTAGGTTGAAAAACGACCGGCATGGGAGCCTGTCAGTGGCGCGGATTGATCCAGGATGGTGAGTTGAATGGAATCCGATCGGGTGATTCCTCCCTCTCCAAACGTTGCGGTGATAAGCACCTGCTGGTTTGCAGGCACCTCCGAAGCAGTGAGTCCGTTCCCACTTATTTGGGCATAAAGTGAATTATCAATCTGCCACTGGGAAAGAGTCGTTACGTCCCTGGTGGAGCCGTCACTGTAAGCCGCTGTTGCCATATACCGGGCCTGACCGTTTTCTACTACCTGGGTCGGACCGGCAATGGTAATTCCCGTTAGGAGCGGGGTAGCGGGGGGCGTGGGAGGTGTGGGGGTCTCACAATCCTCTGGGGCATTTTTTACCCCCATTTCGGCAATAGCGCGATCCATTTGAATTTGGATCCGGCAAGGAATCGAGGAAAGATGTTCGATTGTTTTCCGCCAGGCGCCGTCCTGTCTTGCCTGGGTGCTGCCCAGTTGGATGCCGTCCGGAGAGGAAAAGAGCATCACCGTATCCCCGGGGGAGCCCTGGCCCTTCACCACCAGCTCATTCTCTGATCCCTTCCATTCAGCCTCTCTGATTAGAACGGCTTTGCCGCCTTTCTTCTGAACCTCTTCCGTAAAACCGATGGTCACAAAACGCTTGTCATTTTCGACCAGCACACCACAGGGCACGGAGGCCATATGTTCATTTTTGAATTCAAATTTTCCTTCATCTTCTGACCTGGTGGTCCCGATGATTTCTCCCGTGGCCGCGTCTTTCACAACAATATCCTCTTTCTTCTTGGCGCCCGATCCCTTCAGTTTGAGCGCCCCATCCTCTGCGTTCCACTCAGCCCATCCTATCTGAAAGGAGCCTTCAGAGCTTTCAGCGGAAGCCCGCGGGACAAAACTGATCCATACGGCCGCGAAAACGAACATGGTCAAACAAATAGCGATCCCGGCTCGGCGTTGATGGTGATAACTGGATTTTCTCATATGATAATCTCCTTTTCCTATGTTGGACTCAAGCATCCTTTCAAAAGCAATATGCGTGCCATGGAATAATGAAGGAACATACTCCTTTTATAACAGACATTTAAACGATATGAGCGCTTGTTTAGCCGCGGAGAGTCGTTGGCCATAGGAAGCAAAATGATTAATCACCTGCTAAACAGAAGTGATAAACACGGACTCTATTTTTGTGAGAATCTTGACTTGGAAAATTCTAAATACTATTTTACCGCAAGCGCAGGGGACGTGTCGCAAATTGCTCCAGCCACGCAAGGGGATATATCATGAAGCGTCTGCTCAAAGTGGAGATCATCACCGACAATGCCAACGGACGACTCCTGCCCTACCTCACGGCCAATGTGCGGTTCGAAATCGCCCGTGCGAGCG
>JBBSAR010000327.1:0-5438 GCA_038252125.1 Desulfatiglandales bacterium | reverse complement strand
GACCATAAAAGAGAGGAGAAGCACAAGGGTCTACCTGGAGAAACCGGTTGCAAGAAAAGAGGTTGAACAGGTTTTTCAGCTTGCCGGTCTGGCGCCGTCGGCGATGAATCTCCAGCCCTGGGAGTTTGTTATAACCTATGGAGATGAAAAAAACAGGCTGGTGCGCAGACTGAAAAAAACCCGGGCCGAAAGGAAAACCACCTGTGGTCCTGGAACAGCCAAGCCGCTTCCAGAGAGATTTGCCCAGAGGAGCCGCCAAGTTCTTGAACGGATGCAGCCCGCCATTCTGGAAACAGGGGAGTCCTACAATCAATTTATTGAACAGGGAAGCTGTTCTTTTTATGGGGCGCCCATAGCCATTATCGTTACGATGGACCGGCTTTTTCCCAAAGCCCGGTATCTGGACTTGGGACTCTCGGTTTCCTATCTGCTCCTGGCGGCGCATGCCATGGGCCTCGGGACCTGTCCCATAGGCCTGATCGTTCCATTCGCGGACGTGATCAGCGATCTATTGGATATCCCGGAGGAGAGGGAAATTCTCCTGGCCATCGCCATGGGATATCCGGACACGGAATCTCCCGTCAACCGGATAAAGACGAGCAGGGAAGACCTGTCTGAAATCCTCTCGTGGTATGAATAGAAATGATCAGGAAGGGTTCGACCGGCAACCACAAGATTGGATCAGACGCAGTTTCTGCTGCCTGCTGAATCGCTTCAATCGACATTCGCGACTGGCGGCCGTAGAGCGAGAGGGGAGTTCCTCGAGATAAACCATGGAAACAGGACGGCGCGAGCGGGTATATTTTGCCCCGTTTATGCCGCTGTTATGTTCCGCAAGTCGCTTTTCCGGGTCCCTGGCGATGCCGGTATAAATGGTTTCATCCCCGCAGATGAGCATGTAAACAAACCAGGAGTCGGTCTCGTCTTTCATCGAACCAATCACCCACCGATTTACTTCCGGCAATCCTTGATATACATCACCGAATTATTTTTTCGCATATCCATCTTGAACAGCTCGGTCACGCGGATCAGATCGCTCAGTTTTTTGTACCCGTAATTGATGGGAGAGAACGAGGTATTATTGGAAATATATTGCCCAACCCGCCCGAGATGGGACCATCCGTCTTCTCCGGCCGTCTGTTCCACCGCATTGCGAAGTAATTTCACCAGTTCCGTGTTTCCACGAAGTTCATTGCGTGATTTCTTCAAATCCGCCGGAACATCAGCCGCCTTCTCGTCCGTCTCGGACGATGGAATCAGATTCTCCGTATAGATAAATTGTGAACAGGCTTTGGCAAAAGGGAGCGGAGTTTTCTTTTCACCGAACCCATAGACCTTAAGTCCGTTCGTAAGAATCCGCATAACGAGCGGGGTAAAATCACTGTCGCTGGTCATGAGTGCGAAGGCATCAAGCTGTTGTGTATACAGCAGATCCATCGCATCAATAATCATCGCGGCATCCGTGGCATTCTTGCCCTGTGTATAGGCGAATTGCTGAATGGGCTGAATAGCAAACGGGTGGAGCTGCTCTTCCCAGCCTTTGAGATTGGGTGTTTTCCAATTCCCGTAAGCACGCCTGATACTGGTAACCCCGTATTTGGCCAGTTCATTTAAAACACCATCAATGGCTTGATAACTGGCATTATCACAATCGATCAGTAAGGCAATTCTTGAATCCTGCGCCATCTTCATCTCTTCCCTTGCACAATGCGACATTCACGAACACGTTTAAAATCTGCGTGAATTCGGTTCATTCACGATTATCCATTTTACAACCACCCCTTACGTTTAAAATAAACATAAGGGCTGATACCGGCCAAGACCATTAACACGAGTGAAAGAGGATATCCCCACGGCCAGGAAAGCTCGGGCATAAAATGGAAATTCATGCCGAAGATACTGGCTATCACGGTTGGAGGCATAAGAACAACCGCGGCGATGGAAAAAATTTTAATGATCTTATTTTGCTCAATATTAATAAATCCGAGGGCGGCGTTTAGAAGAAAGTCTATTCTCTCCGAAAGGAATGTGTTGTGCGTCAACAAGGTCTTAATATCCTCCAACATATCATTGGCATTGTCAACATTGTCTTTGCTTAACAGGCCCTTTCGCAGTAAAACATTTAAATCGCGTTGCCCATCCATTAGGCATAAACGAATTTTCCCATTCAAATCATCTTGTACGGAGAGATCGTCTATGGTCATCTCCAGGTCGGTATTGTCCCTTTCAAATATTTGGTGGCTGATTTTTTCGATAGACAGATAGGCGTCTTCCGATAAGTCCGCAAGCCTGTCAATTTTGATTTCAAGCAATGCGATGATGGTAGAGACGGGATCGCTTTTCGACCGTGCAAATTTCTTCCATTGTTTTTGCAGCAAGCGAATGGCGGGAATTTCACGCGAACAAAGGCTGATGAGGCATTTCGAATTGGAAATGAACGCAACATTTACATTCGCAAAAATTCCCTCAATCTTATTCAAAAACAGGCAGTTTATTTGAAATCCCACCGGATAGACTTCATAATGGGAACTGGCTTCCAGTTCTTCGGTTTCCTGAATATCGGGCAAGGAAATCCCGCTGAACGTTTCGACAGTGCTCATTTCTTCCGCGCTGGGATTAACCAAATCGATCCATACCGCATCCTCAAGCCATTTGGGGTCTGTTGATGCAATAATGGGTACGAGGTAATCATTTATTACTTTGTATGCTGTCAACATGGGAATCACACAAATATATTAAACAATTTATCTTTTTATCTTTAACATTTTATCAGGTGTTGCCGACCCGACCTGATTCGGGCGCCGGCGAAATCCCGGCAGCGGTATCACGGACAAGGTCGATCAAGCTCAAAATTCATGCCGTGTTTTATCGGTCATTCCGGATTTGAATATAAAGATTAATCATACCACAACAGGACCCGGTTTCCAACGGTAACTTTGGTCCATCAGCAATTCTCATTATGACGAATAATGGGGCCAGGCGAATTATTACTATTTTTCTCTCATCAGTACCGAACGGGAATAGTGAACTTTAATTGCCAAACCCTGGAGAGGCTATACCGCGGTTTGAGATACAATATACAGTATAGAGCCCATATTTTTGTGTCAAGAATACGGCTATATTGTATGTAATCAGATACCATCGCAATCCTAAACAAATCCCATGAGACACATGATGAAAAGTCATCCAAAATGGGGACTCGCTCTGGGCGGTGGCGGTGCCCGCGGAATCGCACATGTAGGGGTCTTGAAAATTCTGCAAAGGGAAAATCTGGTCCCTGATGTGATTGCGGGCAGCAGCATTGGTGCTCTGGTAGGGGGCGCTTTTGCCTGTCGACCGGATGCGGACGCATTGGAAGAACGACTTTATGAGGTCCTGGCCCCTGGCGCCAATGGAAACAAGTCGCTGAAGCAGATGCAGCTTATGGGGGAGCATTTAAGAGGAGAATTATCATGCCCGATATCCATAAAAAGGCCATTGATCGAAAAGTAATGATGTCCGATGGGAGCGAAAAAAAACTAAGTCAGTTCTGGGAAAAAGAATCCCTTGTGCTGGTCTTTATTCGGCACTTCGGCTGACCCTTCGCCAGAGAGCAAGTGGCGCAGTTGCGCGACAAGGCGACCGATTTTGAGAAAACCGGGGCCCGTGTGGTGTTGGTCGGAATGGGACCCCCAAAAGAATCCAAAGAATTCCTTAAGAAGTTTTCGCTTCCGTTTGAGATGGTCTGTGATCCCGAGCGGAAGCTTTATGAGGCTTATGGTCTCAAACGAATGGGGGTTCTGGGTTTTCTCTCCCCGTCCCTGGCGCTAAAAAGTCTTTCTGCTGTCGCAAAGGGCAATCTGGTGGGAATGCCCGAAGGGGATGTAAAACAACTGGCGGGCGTTTTTATCATCGACATTACGGGACATGTAAGATTCCGCCATCTTTCCGCTGATCCTTCGGACTTTGCGTCCGCGGAAAATATCCTGGCGGCGATCAAAGGCCTCAACAAGAAATCCGTTTCATAATTGGCAGTATCCGTGCTGCCAAACCATGGACCGGTTGGGTGAAAATGGGGCCAGGCGAATTATCAACTCTTCATGGTTATAAAATCATGACAGGGAAGGATTTAAACGGTCAAAAGGAAAACGCACTCAAGTTTCTTCCAATGCACCGGGGTTAAGCGTGGCATTCCTGCAAACCGTTTTCTGGAATCATGAAGGGCAAAGGAATATCCACAAGACTAATTTCATCTCCGGTCGCTGGTTCTGTCTGTTCTGTCATCCCTGGAACAAAACCCGCTTCTTTCAAAACATCAAAGAGCGTGCCCATTTCATAGCACATAACGATAAAACCGGTAAGGGCATCGATAAGGTTCGCCTTGGCTTCTTCTTCCGTTTCTCCCTGAGACGATACATCGAATATCTGACAGTGGGAAACATACATTTCTCCTTCACGAAAGACTTTCACCGGAACTTTCATATCAAAACGCGCGAACGGTTTCATAAGGCTATCCTCCTTCCCTGAATATGGCGAAATGATAACACAACAAGGCCGGATTTCCAAAGGAAACTTTGCCAAGGAGGAAGAAGTAACAAGGGACAGAGGTCAATAGTTACTCTATACGTCTGGAGGGGAAGCAAGTTCGGTACGAGTTAACAGACGAAATCCAATCTTTTGTTGACTACGCCACGGCTCAAGGATCAAAAAACCCCACAATGTATTACATGCAATTTACCAAGATGACCAACCAAGCCCTTTTCCTTATCGGACGTAAGGCTCCCCAGAACTTCCGAGACCTGCTGGACAACATGCAACTGTCTTTTCTTCAAACAGCGGAGTTTGTGGCGAACCACAACACCCTCTCAGAGCACTCTCCTCCGACACCCCTTTGTTCGAAGAAAAAGATTACGGAGTGGTCGGAACAAAATAGAATCTACTGCCGTGATGACTGTTTGAAACCAGAGTTGGTTGAAATTTTGAAGAAATTGGCGCCTCAGCCATCGTTTGCAGTTGACGAGATTGCTCGATCCTGCGGTCATGAAGTCATCAGAACCCCACCTTATCACCCGGAGTTGCAACCGATAGAAACTTGCTGGGGCGTTGTAAAGAATCATATAGCCAGGCATTCTGATTTTACAATGAAAAACCTGATCGAACAGCTCGATGCTGGTTTTGCTAAGGTGACAAGCAAAACATGCGAGGAAATTATCAAGAAGGTAAGAACAATCGAAGATGATTTTTGGACAGGAGATTTACAATTTGATGAGCAAGAAATTGCCTAAAAATAGTATCAATTCATCTGCGAAGATCTATAGTTCGCCTGCGAAGCAATCTCTGAAATCGCATAAGTCTACATGTTGTGAGGTTTTACCATCAAACTGCAATGCCACCCTGTCCACGTCATTCCCGCGAACGCGGGAATCCAGTTTGTTGGCGCCAAATTCCTGGATTCCGGG
>JBBSAR010000326.1:0-5459 GCA_038252125.1 Desulfatiglandales bacterium | reverse complement strand
CCCCAACCATCTGATACCAAGGGGCATATGGTCCATTCCCCAGGTGGGATCGGTGGGTCTTTCAGAAGAGGATGCGGAAGATCGGGGCCTCGATGTAGAGGTCGGCGATTTCCCTTACTCCATTAACGGACTGGGCATGTGCCGGGGAGAAATGTCGGGCGCCGTAAAAGTCGTAACAGACTCCCGTTGCGGGGAAATTTTAGGGGTTCACATCGTGGGAACCAACGCGACGGAACTGGTGGGGGAAGCGGTTATGGCCATGCAACTGGAAGCCACGGTCAATGAACTGGCCGCGAGCATCCGGGTTCATCCCACTTTTTCGGAAAGCGTCGTGGACGCTGCCAGGGATGCAAGAGGCTGGGCGCTCTATCTGCCGAAACGGTAAGCATAAAGGGGGAAATTAAGAATGGCCATGAAACGTTTTATTGTGGAGCTTGGTACGGGCATCGATCTTCATGGAGAGAATGTGACCAAGGCGGCCTGCCGGGCGGTGAGCAACGCCGTATCCAAGAGTTGTCTCTGCGGGCTCGTGGAGATCCTGGGGCTGAAAGACCTGGAAGACGTGTTCGTGGATATCCTGGTGGCGGTCCCCCGCCCGTCTGAAATGGACGAGGAGAAAGTCAAGGAAATGGTGCCCATCGGTCGCAAGACCGTTCGCGCGGTGGAGGGGGGAATGATCACCCAGGGCCTGTGCGTTGATCGCTTCGGCCCTGAATGCGATCAGATCGTGGTAGCCAATGCCTCCATCACGGTTTCCGTGGACCGTTAACATTATAACTGGAACGAAACGGCATGGGCAACAACGAATACCCCGCAACTCCGCAGGTTGCCGTGGGCGGGGTGGTTTTCAAGGAAAACAGGGTTCTCCTGGTGCAAAGGGGGAAACCCCCTTCCGAAGGAGAATGGGCGATTCCGGGCGGGAGTGTGGAATTGGGGGAAACCCTGCAGGAGGCCGTTGTGCGAGAAATCCTGGAGGAGACCGGCATTTCCATCCGAGTCGGGGAACCGGTCCACCTCTTTGACGATGTGCGAAGGGATGAAGCGGGGCGGGTGCGCTTTCATTATGTGATTCTCGATTTCAAGGGTGAATTTTTAAGCGGGGAATTAAAGGCGGCAGATGACGCCAGGGATGCCAGATGGGTATCCCCGGAGGAATCCCGCCTGCTGAACGTTAACAAAAACACCATCAAGCTAATGAGAAAACTGGGGTTTCTGGTGCAAACCGAAACCCGTTAAGCTCATTGATCAAACGGCCCCCACGGTGCACGAGACCACTCCTCTCCGGTTACGAATTCAGGGCGATCCAGGTCCCTGACATTTTCATTCTGCTGGATGTCCAAATCCCGGTAGTGCTGCATGGCGGTCTCGTCCCCGTAAAAAAGACAGTTGCAGTAGGTATCGTCCGCATAGACGAAATAGGTCTTGCCATGCCGTTCGGTACGGGTGAATTTCCTCTGGGGCAGGGTTTTCAGGTGCGCAGATTTTTCCGGCGTATCGGCCACCATTTTCTGGAACCCCGCCTGGGTGAGCAACCCTTCCACATCGGTCACGTCATTTTTTTGAAGAGCCGCGCAACCCGCGAAAACCAGCCCCAGAATCATCGTCGCTACAAGGCATGCCAGTCTGTTTGATTCCTTTTTCACTCTTTCCCCTCCCTGTTTGTGCATATTAAACTTTCATCTCAATGACAGGTCGACGATTTCAACGGATTTACAATGAGATATTTCGTCTGCGCTCTTTTAAAAAGGGCATGGCTGAGCGGACTTCCTGCACTTTTTTGGGATCGATATCAGCAACAACCAGACCTTCCTTGTCCCTTTTGAGGGCCAGGACTTCCCCGAGGGGATCGATGATCGCGGAACCGCCGGTGAAGAGGTGACCGCCCCCCTCCCCTACCCTATTCACTCCCACCACATAACATTGGTTCTCCACGGCGCGGGCCTTCAGGAGAATATCCCAATGGGCCTGGCGCGCCGCCGGCCATGAGGCCACCACCATGATAAGCCAGCACTGGTCGGTCAGTGCCCTGAAGAGTTCCGGAAACCTCAGATCAAAACAAATCAGAGCCGCCGCTCGCGATCCCGCCAGATCGAACGGCACGGGCCGCTCTCCCGGTGCGTAATGATTGTTTTCGTCAAGCAGCGCAATCTGGTGAATCTTGGCGTACAAGGCCAGGTCATTTCCCGATGAATCCACGGTTAGGCACACATTCTGCGGTCCGGCGTCTTTTCGTTCGAGGACAAATCCCCCCACAACAACCATTTTGTGCCTGGCGGCCAGTTCCCGGAATAAGGTGGGCGTTGGTCCATCCAAAGGTTCTGGGGTAACCGCCGTATCCATGGAAAATCCGGTGGGAAACATCTCCGGAAAGATCAGGACTTCGGCCTTGCGCTCATGGGCCTCCTCCGCAAACTCTCTGGCCCTTTCGTGGTTCGCCGATCTGTCATGCCATGCGATATCTATCTGGGCGCCTGCTATTCTCATTTTATCCACCTCATTTCATCCATCTTCTCAGGCGAACACCCGCCTCGTTCAGGGTTTCCTCTTTTTTGCAGAAACAAAACCGCACAAGATCACGCCCCGCCCGCCTGTTTTCCCAAAAAACGGAACAGGGAATGGCCGCGACCCCCGCCTTCTCAGTAAGCATGCGGCAGAATTCCACGTCGTCTCCAAACCCCAGGGCTGCAATGTTGACCAGAATATAGTAAGTGCCTTCCGGAACATAGGCCGTAAATCCTATCTCTTTGAGCGTATCCAAAAGTATGGCCCGTCTCCGTGTGTAATCGGCAAGCAATCCTTCGTAGTAACTGTCCGGATAGTCGATGGCAAAGGCCATGGCCTCCTGCAGGGCGGACTGCCCGCAGAACACAATAAACTGGTGGCTCATGCGCACCGCGCGGGTCAGTTCGGGAGCAGCCATTACATACCCGATCTTCCAGCCTGTCATGGAGAAGGTCTTGGCGGTGGAGGAAACCACAAAACACCGATCTCGCAACGTGGGGATGGACAACAGGGTAACATGTTCACGCCCATCATAGACCATGTGTTCGTACACCTCGTCGCCGATGGCAAACGCATCATATTTTTCGCAAAGACCGCCGATAAACTCCAGTTCCTCCCGCGTAAACACCTTGCCGCAGGGGTTCTGGGGATTGTTGATCAAAATCGCCTTTGTCTTGGGGTTGAAGGTTCGGGCAAGTTCTTCCATGGGAAGAGAAAAATCAGGCGCCTTCAGGGAAATATACCGGATTCGCGCGCGGGCCAGGGCCACTATGGGGGAATAGGTTTCGTAAAACGGTTCCAGGATGATCACTTCATCGTCTGGTTCCACGATCCCTAACAAGGTGGAGCACAACCCCTCCGTGGAACCGGCGGTTACGGTGATTTCCGTATCCGGATCCAGCTCCACCCCGTAAAACCGTTTCATCTTTTTGCTCACCGCATTCCGGAAGGCGGGGATCCCATAGGAAAGCGCATACTGATTGGGGCCCCGCATGATCGCCTCTGCCGCCTTGGCCCGAACCTCTTCCGGACCGTCAAAATCGGGAAAACCCTGCGAAAGGTTTATGGCGCCATGCTTATTGGCCAGCACGGACATCTCGGTGAAGATAGAAGTGCCGAAACGCCGCAGGGCCTCCACGACCACCTCCCTGTTTCCATTACTCTTTTCGTTCACTGAAAAAACCTCCCAATTTCGGATAGGGTTGTGTGCATAGGTTTGGTTCTCTGCAAAACGTAGGGCCACGAAACAAATGCATTAAACCACGCGCTCCGTCTGTTTCATGCAGATTATTATAGTCTTTTCTCCCATTGCGCAGGGTGTGCAGCGAAGGGGAAACAGAACATATCATTCTCGTTCGTAATTTGCAATATGGGAAAGGAAGCTGAAGTTGGGCGCCCGCAAGGAGCGTTTGAGCAATCCAAGGATCGGGTCCTTTTCCCCGGATCTTGTCGTGCAGCTGAACGAAAAAATACGCATTGTGACCAGCCTCTATTGATTCAAATCCCACTTTCTCTTCCAAAGTGGCATTGCTTGCCGCGAAAGCCATTTCTGCTATTACAGAGGAATCTGAAATTGAAGCATACAAGGTTTCAATGCGTTCCGGTCCCGCCCAACACCCTTTCCGGGTTCATTGAACGGGCGCACATGAAAGAACCTCGCAGAGGCTGATGGCAGAGGCCTTCTTATCCGGAATGACTGTTTTACGTAGCATTGTTATTTGTGGGGCATATTGCAATTGAGAATGTAAGCGACCACCACATCTTGTACCTGCTTGGATTTTTCCAATTCGTTATTTTTGTTGAAGACCTTTCTCATTTCCTGTTAGAATATTTTGAGATTGGACCAAGGGATTGAAGGTGTTGGATTCAAGGCTGGCATATGTATTCTTGCATTGAGCGCTTTTCAATTTCTGTCTGATAAACTTCTTGAAATCTATTGAAAACTGGCCTATTCCCAATGCTGACTTTATGCACGGTTCGAACCTGGCAATGGTTCGATGTTGTGAGGGAATAGAAGCCCTCGCGGGTAAGGTTTAGTCAACCGCCCGGGAGTACACTTTCATGATTTATGGAGGTCTGCAAGTTTAACGAGGTAAAGGGTGAATGCTCTGAATCTGCTCCTTAGCCCCGATAAATTCTAAATTTTGGAGGGTGCCGATCCTTTCGTGCAGGGCGCAGGCAATATGAATGGTGCGCTAAAGACGAGTGCCATTTCATCCTCCCGGGGTCTCAGACAGTATCGAGTTAAACAACGACATCGAAGTAACCAGGCGAGCATCGGAAAATCTCAAAGGTTCTTGGTGAAACATCCCGGATCGAAGGGATAGTAGCCGAGTATGGCCGACCAACGTAAAAGGAGGCGGCCGGAAGACGCCGATGCGAGGGATGGGGACCGGTAAGACCGCAATGGTTTAGCGTTGAAACGGCTAATCCCCGTTGAGCGAAGGTCCCCACGGTTAATTGCCCGTGGGAGGAGAAACATTGGCACTATTCAAGGAGTGATAACCGATGATCACTGACCTGCCATGGATAGGAGAAAGGCTGTCGAAGGACGGGTGCTCTCTGAATGATTAACCGAAGAGCCGGATGTATGGGAAATCCGCTTGTCCGGTTCTGAGAGGGGCCGGGGAACAACCGAAGGTATGGCTGAGATAAAGTGGCGCCGCCGGGAAACCAGGCGGCAAACGGAGAAAACAAACTTCAGCCTATAGCCATGGGCGGCCCCGGTCTACTCGACAAATATTCTCCTGCGAACGGCTAAGCTAAAAGCTGATCGACCCCCATATGTTGTATCCATAAAAAGGCCCGTGATAAATTTAGAGACCTACCCCAATTCTGGAACTTCTACCCAATGATCGAGATGACGGTCATCTACTTGTTTTGTACAAACGAGATAGGCAGTGAGAAAGCATATTAGCCAGATTCTCCTTCAAAACAGAGCGTGAAAGAAGACACCT
>JBBSAR010000325.1:0-5493 GCA_038252125.1 Desulfatiglandales bacterium | reverse complement strand
ATTGTCATAGAAATCCGGCCCAATCAATGAATTCCCGCATTTGATATTATTCGACAAGTCCGGGAGAACCCGCTCGTGAAAGAGTGCCATCTGCTTGCCGATGCTTTGCTCGTCCTCCCCTTCCAGCACCTTGAGAAGCAAGGAAAGCTTGGTCACTTCCACGGCGTGATGGTCGATGTCCACCCCGTAATTGTTATTCAAGAGAATCCGTTTCCGTTCGTCGGTCGTAAGCCGCCATTCGCCTTTGTGGGATTGGTACAACGTCGGCGTCTTGCCGCTGATCCATTTTTCCGGGCCGGCATTCACATATTGATCCAGATGCCAGTCCAGTAAAAACTGATATGCGCCGATCAGAAACGAACCGGAGCCGCAAGCGGGATCGAGCACCCTCAGGTTGTTGACGCCGCTGCGGGGGCCGGGCTTTTTGTCTTCCAGCAGCTTTCCCACCGTGTTCTTAACGATATAAGCAACAATGTACGTCGGGGTATAATACACCCCGCCGGCTTTCCGGACTTCGGGTTTTTCCTCTATTTTTGCCTGATGCCCGGCTGTCAGCCGGATCACCTTGCCGAGGAACTTTTCGTAAACCTGTCCCAGGATGTCGGTGGGCAGGACACTGAACTCATACGGACTGTCGGGGTAATAAAGATTTTTGAAGATGTCTTTTAAAACCTTATCATCGATATTCAGGCCTGGCGTCAGATTATCAAAGTTCTCACGCCCCTTTTCCCTTTTGAAATGAAACAAGCCGGAATTGTATTTTTCATCTGCTTCACGGAACAGTTGAAATAAACGGGCATAAATATTAGCTCCGTTCTGCAGGGCCATCAACCTGCCATAATTTTCGATTCCCCGGTCTTCGCAGATACGAAGAAATACAATCCGGTCAATGGTCTGCTGAACAGCAAAATTAAGTTCCCGTTGCGAAAGATCCGGGCTCCGCAGGGCAATATTCCGGGCCAAAACCTCTCTCCAGCGTTCGATTTCCCGCAGGAAGGCGGTATCGACCTCGGTGGTTCCTTTTTTGGCCTTTTTGGACTCCACATACTTGTCAAAGGCGCCCTTCAGAATCGCTTCACGGGAAAAGATACCGGTAATTTCATCCCATTTATCGATATAAACGGTGTAGTTCAAATACAGGATGCGGGAATGGGAAGGTTTATCGGTTTGAGCAGGCTTTACCCGGCAATCATAAACCGCGAATTCTTCAAAGTCTGTGAGAATACTGAGCGGAAGCTTGGCGCTCCATGCATAGCGGCGTAGTTGATAGGATGGGTGGGTATCTTCCTTGATGTTGACAGATGGCTTCTTGGCTTCCAGAAAGAATTTACGAGTGCCGCCGATACGAAAACAATAATCAGGGGCTTTTGTGACGCCACCGACCTTGATGGCATCCTCGTGAATCACATCTTTGTAGGCTTCGGAGTGGCCTTTCTTGTTTCCGACATCCCAACCCAGTTCTTCGAAAAAAGGGTCGATGAATTCTCGGCGCACCTGGGTTTCGTTGTACTGGCCTTTCTTGTAGGATTCCAGGTTGTACCCGGATCTGTCTGTCAGCTCCAATATCCTGGCGGGCGCAGGCATAACGGCCTCAAGGTTTAGGAATGGTTTTTTTGGGTGAGAACGATGATAGTACGTACGGGGTGGATAATTCAAGTTTTTTTAATGGGGAGTCGGTAAAAGGAGTGGCGGGCGCGTTCTTGATTTATGGACTTTCCGACAGCATTGCTCCTATATCCTCTTGTACGCAATGTAGTATTTGAAGATGTTGCTCACATATTGTACGGTCTCTCAGCTTTTTTCCTCAGGAAGACCTCTTTGTTAACCTTGATTGCTGTAAATATCCGCGACCAGAATGCCGCCAGATAATCATCCGCCAGGGGAATCGGGACCAGGCCTGTATTGGCCATTTCCAGGATATCTTCCGTCTCCGGGTTCTCGTCGGCCTCCTCAATTTCTACCGCCGGTTTGCCGGATGCCGCAAATTCTTTATTGAGGGCTGTCAGGCTCTCGAAATAGCTGGACGATTTCCGGACATAGACGCTCTTTCCGGAAAGGTCTTCCAGCCGTTTAAAGAGGGACGCTCTTCAACAATTCAAGAATCTCCTACTTCATTTGCAAGTCAACTAAATATTAGAGAGCGTCCCAGCACCCATATTACTCACTTACTTATGTTCCCCATCGCACTGCAGATGTTCACGTGATGCCGTATGCCAGACGCATCCATTCTTGCTCTGCGTGGCGCAACGTTAAAATCATCTACAACAATCGTTTGTCTTACGTACGTTATCGACACCGCAGAAAGGGTCGCTTCAGACAGGAAAAGCGGGTCTTGAGGGGGTACTCCATGACGAACTCCTTGAACATAGGTTGGATGGTGCGTTTTCGGATCAGAGTTCTGGTTTAGGGTTAGAATTTATGGGCTAAAGGGGCAAAGCTAAAGGGGCAAAGCATAGGATTCAATTACAGGGAATCATAGGGGAAACGAAGTAGAAGTCAAGTGGAATTTGCACGAATGCGGGGGAAGTACGGGGAAACTGGGTTTGGGGGCGATTTTTTTGACGGCAAAACTCCACTGATTGTTGGATTTCGCATGAATCAGAGGTGAATCCGCTTATCCATGGAGTTCGCGTGAAATCAGGGGGCATCCTTAAATAATTAAATAACTTTCCTGATTTATTCGCGGACCCGCCGCAATTCCCCACGGATAGGGGCACTACGACCCCGACCCGACCGAATCAAAGATCCATCTTGCAGGCAAAATCCTAAACCGCGTCTTTCAGTTTCTTCCCCGCTTTGAACTTAACGGTATTGGATGCCTTGATCTTGATTGCCGCACCGGTCTGCGGATTCCGACCCTTGCGGGCTTTTCGCCGGACTTTTGAAAATGTTCCGAACCCAACCAGCGTGACCTTCCCGTCCTTTTTCTTCAGCTCTTTCGTGATACTGTCGATAAAAGAATTCAGCGCCGCATTGGCAGCGGCTTTGGAAATACCAGCATCTTTCGCCATTTGTTCGACCAGTTCCGATTTCGTCATGTAATGCTCTCCTTTTTTACGGTTGGTTTAGAATCCAGTGGACTTAAGGGCTGATCCTTAAATTATCAAATAACGCGTCGGTGAGTGGTCGGGTGGGGCTGGGGGAGAAAAACTCCCGGCTACCCGATTCTGCCGTTTTTTTTTATATCCGATCGTAATCATCTGGTTCTGAGTCAGGAACTTTTTTAAGCACTTTCTGGAATTTTTTCAAACTTGCCCTTTTGGCTCTTGCGTCAATGTATTCTTCGGTTAAAAGCGCAGACATTTTTTCAGCTGCCGCAGACGCGACAAACTGATTTATGGAAATACCATCACGTTTTGCCAATTGTCTTATCTGTTCATGGAGAGAGTTTGGGATTCGCAAACTTAATGTACTCATGATATTACTCCAATCTCGGCAAGGAGTTCTTTTGGATCAAGAATTCTCAGACCGAATTTTTCTGCTTTTTTAAAATGGCGCTTATTGTACGTAATAATTGCATCGCAACCACCTGCCACAGCAACTTCCAAAACAAGGTCATCGGATGGATCAGGCAAAAAAGGGCGCCAAAGGAAGAAAATGTCTTGCTGGTCTCCTATATGACAGAAAAAGTCAACAAAATCGCTGATGTCGTTTTTGGTAATGTAAGCTGGCAGCTTTCCTCGCTTTAATACATCTTCATATTCAATAATTAAAGGAACTGATATAGCTATCGAGAATCTTTCAGTCGGCAAAATAGAAACCAATTTATATGAAGCACCACGACGGGATTTCAGGGCTGCGAACAGGACATTTGTATCTATAACGATTTTCATATGGTATTATATATCATACCGATAAATTGTGGTCAAGTGTATTTTCTTTATTGCAGATGTTAGTAGATAGTTTCAGGATAACTCCTTTCGAAAACTATTTTCTTGAGAAAAAAATCGATTTTAAGGAATTTATTAGCTGGATAACATAAGAAACAAGGTAATATCCGGAAAAGAGGACAACCTCTTATGCCAAAAATCCCTTCCCAGATCCTCCTGCTCTATGACGTGCTGTTGGTTCAACTACTCGCCGAGCTTTTCACCGAAACAACCACCTTGCAAAGGATCGTTATGATCAGCGTCCCCATGGCATAAATGCCAACGGAGATCGCCAGTTCCACCCAGGTTGGCGGATATTCCATGATCGTGTCGAAGACGTTGGGAATGAAGGCCACCGGGACGAGGATAAAGCACATGGCCGGATCATCCCAGGTTAACGAACAGATATTTCAGTGAAAACATTTCAAATGTGTGAAGCTTTCAATTTTTTGCTTTATCCCGACCCTGACCCACGGATTTTAAACCTACGGCATGCCAAGAACAGCAATATTAGAGGGGCGTTTGTAGGTGAAATGCCCCCCCCAATGATCTCTGTTTACTTTCCGTTAAAAATTACCCTTGACAAGGTACCGAAATGTGGTACTATATAGTGGATAAGACCCAAACATCACAAGACACTGGAACGTATTTTCAGCAGACCTGTTCGTGCTAATATCAAATGGAAGGATATTGAGGCGTTGTTCGTTGCTCTTGGTGCTGAAGTGAGCGAACGTGAAGGTTCCAGAGTGGCGGTTGTTTTGTTTCATGAGGTGAGAATATTTCATCGCCCTCACCCAATGCCAACTACTGACAAAGGTGCAGTGTCAAGCATTAGAAAATGGTTGGAAAACCATGGAGTTGTACCATGAATATTATGACATTTGAAGGCCATAAGGCTAAAATTGAATACGACCCTGAGATCGATGCATTTCGGGGAGAAATATTGGGTCTCAACGGCGGTGCTGATTTTTACGGAAACACACCGGATGAGCTACGTAAGGAATTTAAAAAATCGCTTAAGGTATTTTTTGATGTCTGTAAGGAAAAAGGCATCGAGCCATACAAAAATTATTCCGGCAAATTCAATTTGCGAATCCCCCAAAATCTACATGCTGAGGTGGCAGTAAGGGCTGCTGCGGAAGGCAAAAGCCTTAATCAGTGGGTTGCGGAGACATTAGACCAAATCATTCAAACCCATTAACTCGTGTTCATCCATTAATGGACAATTATTCGCCCTATTTTCTATTATCAGACTGGCATCATTATGTTAAGATACTTACTTAATGATGGACGTCCCCTCTATCCTGATTATCATATTATCAGCCATTTAAACCAATTTTTGTTTAAGAATGGGGACGCTGGTAAAAAAATACCATGAAGAACAGAACGTATGACGCTTAAGGCTGGGAATAGGAACAAGAATCCAAAATAGACATCCTTAATAAATTCAACGCCTGTGGGATATTCACGGTGTGGGCGTGATAAGTTTTCGTTTATCTCAATTCGATTGAACCTAACCAATGATCGTATAGTTTTCTGTTTGTTCTCCACGGAAAAAAAGATAACCGACAAAAATGCTTGGCTTTTCGTCATCGTTCTATATGTTTAGCATCCAAATGTGCAT
>JBBSAR010000324.1:0-5510 GCA_038252125.1 Desulfatiglandales bacterium | reverse complement strand
GGTGGCAAAACGCAATGCAGAGGCCCACAAGGTCTCGGACAAAATAACTTTTTTGCAGGGTGATCTGTGGGGGCCTCTTCAAAACCTTCGTTTTGATCTGATTCTCTCAAACCCTCCCTATGTCTCGACCAGTGAATATACCGATCTTCCTCCCGAGGTAAGAGACCATGAACCGAAGATTGCCTTGGACGGCCGAGAGGACGGGTTGCATTGCATCAAAGAGATTATAAAATTCGCCCCCGGTTTCATCGATTCGGGGGGATGGCTTATGATTGAAATGGCGCCAATACAAACCGGAACGGTCATGACCATGATGGACAGGATGAATGCCTATACCGGAATAAAGCGGGTAAAAGACTACAGCCGTTCCTACAGGGTGGTCGTAGCCCAAATGGCGTGATCGAACCAGTTTTCAACCCATTTACAAGGAAGAACTCCGCCGTGTTGTCAAAAATTATCCTCACATTTTGTCTGACCGGTTTGCTCTGCGGGCTGTGTCCTCCACCCGGCAGGGGAGAAGGAAAGCTACCTGTTACCGTGAGCATTTTGCCCCAGAAGTATTTCGTAAAAAAAATCGGGGGGGATCTGGTGACCGTCTCAGTCATGGTTCTTCCCGGTTTCAGTCCCGCTACCTATGAGCCCAAGCCGGCTCAACTCAAGGATCTTCATGCCTCCAAAATCTATTTCGCCATTGGGGTCCCCTTTGAAAAATCCTGGTTGGAAAGGTTCAAACGGATCAATCCGAACATGGCCATTGCCCATACGGACAGGGGAATCAAGAAACGGCCTATGATGGCACACAATCACGGACTTGACGAGGCGATTCACGGCCGGGAAGAAAAGCCTGCAATGGAGACCGATTCTCCTGATCCGCACATCTGGCTTTCCCCGCCTCTCGTAAAATCGCAGGCCCGGGTCATTGCGGCGTTTCTTATAAAAGCGGATCCTGGAAACAGGGGCGTGTATGAAAGCAATCTGAACAATTTCCTAAGCGAAATTGATCGTCTGGACAAGAAGATAAGGGAGATCCTTGAACTCGACGGCAAACAGAAGGCCTTTCTGGTTTTCCACCCCACCTGGGGATATTTTGCGGATCATTACGGCTTAAAACAGATCCCCATTGAAGCCGAAGGCAAGGAACCCGGCGCCGCATACCTGGCGGAAATCATCCGCTTTGCACGGAACAACAAGGTTAGAGCGATTTTTGTCCAGCCGCAGTTTTCAACGAAGACGGCCGAGGTAGTGGCTGAAGAAACAGGCGCCCATGTGGTTATCGCTGATCCGCTTACTGAAGACTGGCAGAAAAACCTCCTCGTTGTAGCGGAACAATTCCGGCTGAATTCCAGCCCCAAGGAGAAGATACAGTAATGTTCACGCAAAGGAAAGGAGACTGGAGAGCAAAACGGGTATCAACAGAGAAAGTGCTTTCAAAAATAAAACCGGGAATGAGTATTTTTCTCAGTACCGGGGTAGCGGAACCCCGGGCACTGGTAAAGAGTCTCATGGCTTCCACACTGGGCAACTTGAGAGATCTGGAATTCATACAGCTGGTCAGCTTCGGCCAGGCCATATCCTTAGCAGAACAGGATACCCACAAATTCCGACTCAAGACATTCTTTGCAGGCTGGGTGGCCAGCGAAGCCATCACGGAAGGAAGAATTGATCTTATTCCCACGAGTTTTTCCCGGATTCCCTCTCTCATTGAGTCCGGTAAGATCGGGATTGACGCGGCATTCATCCAGATTACCCCCCCTGACAGGGCCGGATACTGCAGCCTGGGTTCCGCCATAGATGTGGCGAGGCAGGCCATGGAACAAGCCTCCCTTGTCGTGGGTGAAATTAATGAGTGGGCGCCCAGGACTCTTGGGGACACCTTTGTTCATGTGGACGATTTTGATTTTCTGGTGGATGCTACGGAACACCCCATCTACTTTTCGCGGTGGCCCGTAGACGAGGTGTACGATAAGGTGGGCGCCAACGTGGCATCCATTATTCAGGATGGCAGTTGCCTGGCATTTTCCGTGGGCCCCCTTTTTGAGGCCATGGCGCTCCATCTCAAAGGGAAAAAGCATCTGGGCATCCATTCGCCGTTTTTTACGGACGCGGTTATGGATTTGGTAAATAGCGGCGCCGTCTCCAATCGAAGGAAAGGGACTTTTCTTGGGAAATCCCTGGCGGCCTACGCCTTGGGAACGTCGGAACTGCTCACTTGGCTTCACCGTAACCCGCTTGTGGAATTTCAAGGTATTGATGTGGTGGCGGATCCAAAAAGAATTGGAAGCAACGACCGGTTCGTTGTTGTGATTCCAGCCCGCAAAGTAGATCTTACAGGTGGCGTGGCTCTGCATACTGGAAAAGGAAATGTGGGGGCCGGTCCCGGCGAAGCCCAGGAGTTCCTGAATGGGACAAAGTTCTCAAAGGGGGGGAGGATCATTTTCGCCCTGCCGAGTCGAAACCTGAACAATGAGCCCAACATCATTCTATCTCTGGAAAATTTTCCCGATCAGTTTTCAGGAAGGGAAGCCATGGATATGGTGGTTACCGAGTACGGCCTTGCATCCATGACGGGAAGAACCATTCGGGAAAGGGCACTGGCACTGATTGATATCGCACACCCCGACGATCGGGAGAAACTGGTGGCCCTTGCCAAAGAGAAACACATCCTGTATCCGGACCAGATCTATCTTTCAGAATCAGGGCATCTTTATCCTGAGGAACTTGCGTGGACCCAGACATTCAAGGACGGCTTGACTGTTCGTTTCCGAGCCATCAAACCATCGGACATGGATGAAATGAGGCGCCTTTTTTATCGATTCTCCGATAAGTCCGTTTATTATCGCTACTTCTCGCCCATTAAGACCATGCCCCATTCCAAAATGCAGGATTATGTCAATGTAGATTACAGGAGGTTCATGTCGATTGTCGGCCTCATGGGGGAGCCGGGCGAGGGAAGAATCGTTGCCGAAGCGAGGTATGTTCGTTTTCAGGACAGGCCCCAAGCCGATGTGGCGTTCGTGGTGGATGAGGCTTTTCAGGGAAAAGGCATTGCAACATTTCTCTTTAAGACTCTCATGAGAATTGCCCGCGACAGAGGGATCGAAGGGTTTCACGCGGATGTACTGGCTACGAATAAAGCGATGCTGAAGGTTTTTGAGTCCGCCTCTGAAAGTCCCATCCAGGCGGTTCTGGACAGCGGGGTGTATGAACTGAAGATCCCTTTTTCCGCCCGGAACGAAGATCATACAGACGGTGGCCAAAATAGATGAGGACCCAGGTTATCCACCTTGAAAAGGGCCGGTTTTTATTGGCGTCAAAAAGGGCTTTCCGTAATTGGAACAGCCGTTTTCACGGGCATTTTGATTCTGAAACAAGGCTTGGCGATGTTTCCATCGGGGTACTTTCTTTTCTGGCACAGGGGAAAGACCAGGGGATGTTTTATCTGTACGATCTTATCATGCGCCTGAAGAATTTTGGTTCGGGATTTGAATTCAATGAGATGGACCCCACAAAAAAAATGCTCATTATAGACCATTACCTCTTTCTGCTGGATCGTATTCGGTTTGAATGCATGAAAAGACTCAATTGGCTCGAAAATTATCCGGGCCAAGATGTGACCCTCGTAGCTCTTGTGTTGGAATTCGAAAAGCGGGGGCTTTCGCTTCAGACAAAAATCCCCCAGTTGAGTAGAATGCATCCCGCCTATGCGGAATTTTCGGCCCTGATCCCATACGACAGAGAGAGCTTCATCAGAAAGATGATTCCGGCCCTTATGAAGGAAATGAAAAGCTATGCAGATCCCCTATAGGCCCAATGTTCAACACGAGGATTCCATCTATGCGTGACAAGTTCATCACACTGGATCACGGCAGCGGGGGCGAAGCATCCCATGAGCTGGTTCATGATATTTTCATGAGCCGTCTATCAAACCATTTTCTCGACAGGATGGATGACAGCGCCGTTTTGAACCTTTCCAAAGGGAAGGTGGCCATGACGACCGACTCCTATGTGGTGGATCCCATTTTTTTCCCCGGAGGGGATATCGGCAGCCTGGCGATCCACGGTACCGTAAACGATCTATGCATGCAGGGGGCTGTCCCGCTTTATCTGACACTTGGTTTGATACTGGAAGAAGGCTTCCCCCTTGAAGATCTCGCGAAGATCGTGGACTCCGTCGCCCAGGCTTGTCAGGAATCCGGGGTAGTGGTGGTGGCCGGAGATACCAAGGTCGTGCCCAAGGGGCATGCGGATAAGATCTATATTAATACCGCCGGCATCGGTTCGATTTCCGACGGGATAGATGTGAGCTGCTGCAACGCCAAACCGGGAGATCTGATCCTCCTTAACGGACCGGTTGGAGAGCACGGGCTGGCCATTCTCACCCGTCGCCAGGGTCTGGAATTGAAATCGGCCCTCTTGAGCGATAGCGCTCCCTTGAACTCCCTTGTGCACCGAATTCTTCACGTTTGTCCCCAAACCCATGTACTCAGGGATCCAACCAGGGGAGGAGCAGCCACGGCACTGAATGAAATCGCAGCCCAGTCAGGGGTTGGCATTCACCTTTTTGAAGAGACTCTGCCCATCAGCATATCGGTTTCCGCCGTATCCGAGATACTCGGAATCGATCCCCTGTATGTGGCCAATGAAGGAAAATGTATGGTGTTTGTTGCCAAAGAAGACGCACAAACGGTTCTTCACAGCATGAAAGAGGATGCTTTTGGAAAAGCCAGCGCCATCGTTGGAGAAGTCACGGATCAACACATCGGGAAAGTATGGCTCAAAACGAAAATAGGCGGCACCCGGATTCTTCCGGTCCTGACAGGGGAGCAGCTCCCGAGAATCTGTTGACGATAAGAGTCCTTTACTATTGACTCATTTCCTGATAAAGAGGAATCGGACACGTTCGGTTCCTCGTAAGAGGGGTCGCTGAGGACAGGGAACAACCCATGGCCTCTTATTTATTTGATTATACTCACAAGGAAAGGAAACTTATGGCATCAAAAGGAAAAGAAGAACGGTCGGAACAGAAGGCCCACTGGGAGGAGAAACTGAGTCAAAGGCTCGCAGAGCTCAAGGATCAAGGTGTTGAATCCGCAACGGCGGCCAAAGACACCGCGGTCAGACAGATCCGGGCCAAGCTCAGAGAAACCAACAAACGTTTGGAAACCATTGTGAATCGGGAAAAGAAAGTCCAGGAGATGGCCATCGTCAAGGCGGAAAAACTGGCGACGCCCAAAGTAAAAAAGACCAAAAAGAAGGAAGACGCACAGGAAGCGGAAAGCAAACGGCAGCAGAAAAAGAAGAAGAAAAAAGAGAAACAAGCCGAGTGATTTTTCTCTATCCATCTCTTTCTGCTTCCAGTGAAAGGAATGCTTGGCCTTCAGACTCTACTATACGGGATAAGGCATCGGGTCTGAAGGACAGCTTCCTGAACAGTTTCTCTTCAACGCCGCTGCAAAGGAGGAAATTTCTCCTTATGGCCTCGCAGAGGTCTTCCTTGCCACAGGCATATC
>JBBSAR010000323.1:0-5517 GCA_038252125.1 Desulfatiglandales bacterium | reverse complement strand
CCGGCCGATTTGTGCATGGCCTTTCCCGCGCCATCCACCACAAAGCCATGGGTCAGTACATTTCTGTAAGGCGCCTTTTTCCGGGTCCCCACGGAGCACAAAAGGGAGCTGTGAAACCAGCCCCGGTGCTGGTCGCTTCCTTCGAGATAAAGATCAGCTGGGCTGTCCAGGTAGGGCCTGTGTTCCATCACCGCGGCATAGCTCACGCCCGAATCAAACCACACATCCAGGATATCGGTTTCCTTGCGGAATTTTTTTGAGCCGCATTTGGGGCAGGCCGACCCTTCGGGCATGAGGTCTTCCACGGAGTGGGTGAACCAGATATCCGCTCCCGATTTCTCGACCATCCGTGCAACATGATCGATAATCTCTTGAGAAATAATCACCTCATCGCATTCGGAGCAAAAAAATACGGTAATAGGCACTCCCCAGCTTCTTTGTCGGGAGATGCACCAGTCGGGTCGCTTGGCGATCATGCCCGAAATGCGGTCCTCTCCCCATGCGGGAAACCAGGAAACCGTCTTGATGGCGTCCAGGGCATCTTGCCTCAGCCCGGTCTTATCCATGGAGATAAACCACTGTTTTGTCGATCGAAAAATAACCGGCTTTTTGCATCTCCAGCAGTGAGGGTATTCATGTGTGATTTCCTGCTCGCGGATAAGGGCGCCCACTTCCTTCAATTTGTCGTTTACCTTCCTGTTTGCTTCAAAGACCTGCGTCCCGGCAAAGAACTCCACTTCCGGCGTGAAACATCCGCAATCGTCCAGCGGCGAATAGGCCTCAAGGCCGTATTTAAGGCCTGTCTCGTAGTCTTCCCGACCATGCCCAGGGGCGGTGTGCACACAGCCCGTACCTGCTTCCAGCGTGACATAGGGTGCGAGAACGATTCTCGACGGCCGGTCATAGAGGGGATGTTTGGCTTCCAGGTTTTCAAGATCCGTCGGGTTGAGTGACCCGAGAACTTCATAGGAATCGATCCCGAAGGTATCCATGCAGGCATAAAGAAGTCCTTCCGCGAGGATCATGACTTCATCGTTGCCCGTATCCACTGCCACATATTCCAGGTCGGGATGGAGGGCAACAGCCAGGTTGGCCGGCAGGGTCCAAGGGGTGGTGGTCCAGATGGCAACAGAGACCTTTTTCCCTTTCAGGCCGGGAAGAAGCTTTTCCAGATTGGAAATCATGGGAAACTTTACAAAGATGGAGGGGGACGTATGTCCTTCGTATTCCACTTCGGCTTCCGCAAGGGCGGTCTTGCACGAGATGCACCAGTAGATCGGTTTTTTGCTGCGCACGAGGCTGCCATTGAGGGCAAATTTGCCGAACTCTCTTACGATGGTGGCTTCGTAAGGAAAATTCATGGTGAGGTAAGGCCTGTTCCACTCGCCCAGGACGCCAAGGCGTTTGAATTCGTTTCGCTGAATGTCGATATATTTCTCGGCATAGCGACGACAGAATCCCCTGATCTCCGCAAGAGACATCTCCTTTTTCCTGGCGCCCAGTTCTCCGTCCACTTTATGTTCAATCGGAAGGCCGTGACAATCCCATCCGGGGACGTAAGGGGTGTCGAATCCCGCCATCTGTTTGGATTTAATAATAATATCTTTTAGGACCTTGTTGAACGCCGTACCCATGTGGATGTTGCCGTTGGCATAGGGGGGGCCATCGTGCAGCATATACCGTTTCCGCCCATGGGAAGCCTGTCGGATAATTCCGTAAAGATCGATGTTTTCCCAGCCCTCAAGGATCTCGGGTTCTCTTTGAACCAGATTGGCTTTCATGGGGAATTTGGTTTTTGGCAGATTCAGTGTTTCTTTATAATCCATTACAGCGTTCCTCCAAAAATTATGATAAACAATCAAATTAGCAGAAAGATTAGATCAAGTCAATTGCTGAAATTGTTCGTCCAGGAGTTCTCATTATGGTTTTTCTTCCGTAGCTGCGCACGGAACCCAAAAATGGAAATTGAAAGATGGCACCTTTTCTGTTGACTTGACCAGTTGAGATGACTACTATGGATACGATATAAAAAGGGGGTGATTCTATGGAGAATATTGGAATAAGCGAGTTCAAGACACACGCATTAAAGATATTAGATCAGGTCGCGAAATCACAGATTGGAATCATTGTGACAAAACGAGGCAAGCCACTTGCTGAAGTAATCCCCTATCGCAACTCGGAAATGAAGCCCAAACCAGGTAAGATGGCGGAATATCTTGTTTTTGAAAAAGATATCGTTACCCCTCTTGGTGAGGATATGTGGGATGCCTGCAAATGAAATATCTGTTAGACACGCATACCTGGATTTGGTGGCACATGAATCCTCAAAAACTATCAGCCAAGGTGATAAATCTGATTGGGGATGGCAAAAGGTACGAAGAACTCCTCCTTTCCGCAATCTCTCCCTGGGAATTCTGTAAACTTCTCGAAAAGGGGAGGATAGCCATTTCCTGCAGTCCGGAAGACTGGCTGAATGCAGCCTTTGACTTGCCCAAGTTCCGGCTGATCCAGCTTTCTCCCGTACTGGCTTATCGTTCAACCATTTTGCCACAGCCTTTCCACAATGACCCGGCGGATCAGATTATCGTTGCTACGGCCCGGCAGGAGAATGCCACCATTCTTACCAAAGACGGAAATTTGCTCGAATATGAACACGTCAAGAGCCTGTGGTGATGCCCAGGACCGGCCCACCCCTGGAAGAATGAGAGCTTCATCCGTTTGAGCGTAGCGCATAGTATGTCTCTTAAAGGCGCCGCCGCCAAAATGGGGGCGCTCAAAATAATTCATGGCGCCGGGCATAATTTCTTCTTTGAAAGGCCCGGAGATCTCAACGAGATTTTAATGGATTTTTTTCTCAGGTCGTAGTGATCGACGGGGGTCGGAAAGTCCTTTTGATAGGTAAATAAGATCTTGATCTTGCAAACCTTTTCCTGTATCCTTCCCCTTCGGGTTGTTTTCAAAGGCGGATGCCGTTCTTCGTTATATTACTCCACTGGTTTAGGAAAATGAAGAGGGAACAGAATCATCGGGATACTTTCATGGCTCGGTCTCCTTTTGAGAAGGCCCTTGCCTGGGTGGTACGCCGACCCTTGACGGTGCTGGTGGTCATTGCCCTTATAACCGCTCTTTTCGCATGGAAACTGCCTCATCTGCGAATCGAGACCTCCATTTACGATCTCGTCATAAAGAACTTGCCTGAAACGCATCAATACGAGAGATTTAAGGATAATTTTGAATCGGATGAGATCATTCGAATTGTTATCAGAAGCAAGAACGTATTTGATCCCGCCACCTTCAGTGTTATTGAAAATCTCTCGGACGAGGCATCGAGAATAAAGGGGGTCAGGCGTGTAATCGGTCTTCCAGACATCAGGCGCACGGTGAGCAAGACCGAAAACTGGAACTTGCGGCAATTCGCCGATTTCTTGTCTCCCGTGGATCTTTTCCAGCGAAATCTCATTTCGAAAGACCAGCGCTCCACGATTCTTACGCTGGTTTTAGATAAGCAGGCTTCCAGCAAAAACGTCCTCGATGAAGTGGCAAAACTCATCAGCCGGGTTCCGGGGAATCTCACCGTTTACCAAACCGGTCTGCCGCTGGTTTCCGATGCCCTGTCTGAATATACTGCTCTCGATTTTAAAAGACTCCCACCCGTCACTTTGATTGTGATCGCCCTCATCCTCTTTCTCTTGTTCCGCAATGTGGCGTGCCTGGTTTTGCCGCTCATGACCGTCATCCTAACCCAGATATGGACCTTCGGTTTCATGGCCTGGCTGGGAATTCCGCTGTCCATGATGACCATGATCGTACCCATATTCCTGATCGCCGTGGGTACGGCTTACTGCCTTCATATCTGTTCAGAATACATAAAATGCGCGAAAGACGTTTCCTCCGCACGGGAAGCGGCATACAATTCCTTCCGGCTGTTGACTTTCCCCACTGTTTTAGCCGTAGTCACCACCATTATCGGGGTTGGATCGCTTTTCATCAACCGCATTACGGCGATCCGGGAGTTTGCCCTTTTTTCCTGCTTCGGGATGCTGAGCCTTTTGTTTATCATGCTGACGGCATTTCCGGCGGCCATGACCCTTTTCCCCCTCCCTTCCCGGGAGCGAAAGCCTTCCCGGGCGGGACTGGCCGGCCTGGATCGGTTTTTCCAGATGCTTTTGGGGAAGATCATCGCCATCAATATCCGGCGCCAGAGAATTACTTTCTTTCTCCTTATTGTCCTGATTCTTTTTTGTGTGGCAGGAATTTTTCGCATCCGCGTGGAAACCAATCCTGTAGAGTATTTTAAACGCGATGTGCCGGTAAGCCGGCATTTCCACGATATATACCGCGATCTTTCCGGAAGCTTCCCCATGAATGTGCTCCTTTCGGGCAGCGGGGAGGATTTCTTTGAAGATCTTGAAAATATTCGTGAAATAGCCCGTCTGCAAAAATATCTCGAAACATTGCCAGGGGTGGATAAGACGATCTCTTTTGTCGACTACCTGAAGCTGGTCAACTATACGCTGAACCGATATGAACCGAAATATTATTCCCTGCCGGAAGAGACCTTTGAACTGCGCATATTGATCAATAACTACAAAGGCCTCCTTGGCGAGGATATGCTGCTTCGATTTATGAAGCCGGATTTCAGCCTGACAAATATCCTGATGCTGACCCATATCTCAAGCTCCAGGGATTTTCTTGAGACCAAAAAGAAGATCCTTCGGGAAGTGAAGGCCAACTTCCCGGAAACGCTGAAATGTGAAGTGACCGGACTGGGAGTGGCCATATCGGCCAGTAGCGAAATCCTCACCAGCGGACAGGTGAAAAGCCTTTCCATTACCCTGGCATTGATTTTCATGGTCATGATTCTCCTGTTCCTTTCAGGCAAAGTTGGCCTGGTGGCCATCGCCGTTAACCTTTTTCCCATCGTGGTCAGTTTCGGTCTGATGGGCTGGCTCAACGTGCATCTTTCCGTGGTAACCAGTCTGATCGCAAGCATTGCCATCGGATTGGCCGTGGATGACACGATCCATTATCTTTTCAGGTATAATAATGAGTTCAGAAAGGACCCGGACAAAGACAGGGCGCTCACCAATACGATTCTCTCCGTGGGAAGACCCATGATCTTTACCACGCTGACCATCAGTTGCGGATTTTCCATCCTTCTTTTCTCCCATTTCGCGCCTACCTCCCTTTTCGGTCTCATGATGATCATCACCATGTTTGCCGCTCTTGTGGGGGATATCATTATTCTGCCTGCGCTCATGTTGCATGTGGAGCTGGTTACGGCCTGGGATTTGCTTAAGTGGATTCCGACCATGAGCGGAATGCCGCCCGGTGTTGCGCATGAAATCAGGCAGCCCCTGAATGCCATCAAGCTGGGAAACGATTTTCTGAAGATGATGCTTAGAAAGGGGCAGCCGATTTCGGATCAACAGCTGCACAACGTGGTTCATGAAATCGACAGGCAGGTGGACCGCGCGTCAGGGATCATCACCAGGCTCATTGAAATCGGACAGGGCT
>JBBSAR010000322.1:0-5537 GCA_038252125.1 Desulfatiglandales bacterium | reverse complement strand
TTGTGATACAGTACGGACTTTCAAGATAAGAACCTGCGGTACCGGCGATACCCGCCCGGATTATCAACATTACAGGAGTCTGCTATGAAAGAAATGGATTACATGGCGGTGGCCGACAAGGCCATGAAACAAATTAAGAAAGGTGCTTTCCTGACCGTCCGTTCATGCGATGGACTCAACACCATGACCATTGGCTGGGCAACCATTGGATTTGTATGGCAAAAACCTATCTTCATGATCGCGGTGCGGGATTCCCGACACACCTTCGGGATTATAGAGAAAGCTGCCGATTTTACGGTTTCCGTTCCCTCCGCCGATATGACGGCGGCCATCGCGTTCTGCGGGACCAAATCGGGCAGGGACTTTGACAAATTCAAGGAATGCAACCTGACCACCGCCAAGGCCCGAAAGACGGAAAGCCCCGTCATTGCCATACCCGGCATCCACTTTGAATGCCGGATCGTTTTCAAAGCGCCCATGGATCCGGCCTATCTGGATCAGGGCTATGAAAAACTCTATCCGGAAAAAGATTATCATACCCTCTATTTCGGCGAAATTCTGGACTGCTATGAAATCTGATCTTCCCCTCATCTTGATGGCGCGACCACGCATCTATTTGATTATGTCCGCGGAAAGGACTTTTTCATGAAGATATTAGGCCTTTTGAAAGGAAAAACTCCGGGGCAGATTGAGACTGCAGGAGATAACTTGTTCGCGAGAGGCGAATACGGATCTTCCAGGCTGGAATATGAGAAGGCCCTTTCAAAGCTTGAAAAGAGGGATTCAGAAACTGCTCCTGACAGGGCTCGCATAAAGAAAAAGATGGACCGATCCTGCAACGCCCTCGCGTCCGGCCATATGAGAAATGCAAAAGAACTCATGATAAGCGGGTATCACGAAGATGCCCAAAGTCTTCTGGCCCTCGCCCTGGAGCTTGCTACGGACGGAGAGATTATCGCATCCCTTCAAGAACGGCTCGAATTACTCAAAAATCAAAGCGCCTCGGTCGAAAGAGAGGATGCTGCACCCTATATGGAATACATTGAAGGGCAGGCGCCTGTTTCAAACGAACCCACGTATGAAGAACCCGGCGATCATCATTTCGGGCTGCTGGTCAGTACGCTTCCCGAGGAGGATCAGTCTGCTTACCATGGTTACGGTGAAGAATTTAAGGGTGGTTATGTCAGTCTCAACCAGGGAGATTTTGAAACGGCTGCAACCTTGCTTTCAAAGGCATTCGAGGAAACCGGGTCCGCTGAAACATTCATTCCCCTTGAGCTGGGCACGGCTCTTCTGAACCTGGGTCACAACGAACAGGCCGTTTTTCTTCTTGAAGGTTTCTTGCGGCACCATCCTGAAACAATCAGGGCCTATCCAATTCTGTGCGAGATTTACTGGCAGAACAAAGAATTTGAAAAGGCGCATCTCCTTCTCCAGAACTGTCCTGAAGGCCTGCAAGACCAGGCTGCCATCCATGTGCTTGAAGGAGAAACTTTTTTCCACGACAATAAATATCAAGAAGCTGAAGCCCACTACGCCGGCTTCGTCAAATTCCGCGGATGGGACGAAGCCGTCGCGCGCGTCCATGCAAAAACCTTTGAGGCGCTTGGAAAAAAAGAAGAAGCCAAAAAGCAGTATGCTCAGATTCTGGACGTCTGCCAGGGCTGCGGAAAGCAAACCGACCCCCTGATTAAGCAGCAATACGCCGATTTGAGCCTGGAAACGGGAGATCGTTCCGCCAATCTCCTGGAACTCTATCTGACCCTGATTCAAGAGATTCCGGAAAACCGCTCGGAAAATTTTGAAAAGATCAGCAGGATCTACGCCTTGAACGGGAATGAAGCGGAAGCCGGACGCTTCAAGCGTTTTGCTGAACAGGCAAAATGACCACGCGAATATTTCCCATAGAGGATGCAAACAGACAACTTTCGATGCAATAACATTACTTTATTTCCGGATGTTTTCTCACGACCCTTATACCCGATCTTCGTAATCCGCCGGCTATGAAAGAATCCTTACAAGGCACAGACGAACAGATAGCCCACATCTTTGTGGTGGACGACGACCAGATCTCTCTGAAGACCTTGAGACGTATCCTGGAAAAAGCCGGATACAAGGTATTTACCTTCAGCAATCCGCTCAGGGCACTGGACAGTCTGGAAGAAAATGTCTGCGACCTCCTCATCACCGACCTGAAAATGCCTTTTATGAATGGTCTGGAACTGTTCAACAGGGCCCAACAGGCTCACCCTCCTCTGGAAGGCATCATTATCACGGGATACGCGAGTCTTGAAGGCGCCATAGAGGCGACCAAGGAAGGAGCGTTTCATTATCTGGCTAAACCTTTCCAACCAGAACACCTCAGGGACCTGGTAACCCGGGCGCTGGAACGAAAATTTCTGAAGGAACCCTTGTCCGGAGAACAGATGAATCCTAACCCGCAACCGGCTGGGCCCGTTATGATCGGAAACAGTCCGGCGATCATCCGCGTCAAGGAGATGGTTGCTCAAATCGCCTCCTCCGAGTGCAGTGTGCTCATTACAGGGGAATCAGGCACTGGAAAGGAGTTGGTGGCACGCGCCATACACGCGCAGAGCACCCGGGCGGCCGGTCCCTTCGTGGCATTCAACTGCGGCGCTTTCAGTGAAGATCTTATTGCAAACGAGCTTTTCGGGCATGAAAAGGAGGCCTTTACCGGCGCCGCCAGCCGAAAGGCCGGACTCATGGAAAGCGCGGATGGCGGCACTCTTTTTCTGGACGAGATCGGAGATATGCCGCTCTCCATGCAGGTCAAAATGCTCCGTGTCATTCAGGAGCGGGAGGTCCTTCGCGTCGGTTCATCCCATCCCGTTGGGATAAACGTCAGGTTCCTGGCGGCCACGGCAAAAGACCTCAAAAGTGCGGTGAGGGAAAGCGCTTTTCGCCAAGACCTCTACTTTCGGCTCAATGTGGTGGAAATCCACGTTCCCCGTCTCTCGGAAAGGCAGCAGGACATCCCCTTGCTGGCCTATCACCTCTTATACAAATTCATGAACAAGACCGCAAAACGGATTCATGGAATTTCAGACGACGCCATGGAACTCTTAAAGGCCTATCCCTACCCCGGCAATGTCAGAGAGCTGGAGAATATCCTTGAAAGGGCCGTCGCCGTTTGCAACGGAAAAACCATTCTGGTTAAAGACCTTCCTTCCGATCTGGCGAATCTGGATCTCTACACATATGAGCGTCCGGATGGTTCACACTTCAGCCTGGAAGAACTAGAGCGGGACTATATCCAGCATATTCTCAAGCTTACCGGCGGCATCCGCGGCCGTGCCGCCGAGATCCTGGGCATCGACCGGGCCAGTTTGTGGCGAAAGATTAAGAAACACAATCTGGAATAGGCCGTTGTATTTTGAAACGGAACCGTTCGATTCTGCAACATCTCAAACCCTCCCCGTTCCACATAGGCCGCATCGTCCCCATTCACACTTCCTGTTTCATTTCGCAACAAATAGGCCCTATGAGTTCATCTTGAAACATTCTCATTTTTACATGCTTATTATAATCTTGTCTTAATATCGTATAACGGCACAACATTTGCTTTGTTTTCTTTCACAATCGGAGCTCAGGGTGTCCCATGTTTAAAAGAGTCTTAGTTGTCTTTGAAAACGAAAAGGTGTGCGGCGAGGCCGTGCGCTACGCGAGGGAACTCGCTTTGAGGATGGATTCAGAAGTCACTTTCTTGATGCTGGTGGAAATTTCCTTTCCGGATCGATCATTTTTAGGTTCCCAGAGAAATGTTCTGCACAGCCTGGAGGACAGAGTGGGAAAGACGCTTTCAAACCTTTCCTCTGAATTTTTCAAAGACGGCATCGAAACCAGTATAGCACTCCGGGTGGGAAATCCGACCCAGGAATTTTTGAAATTCCTGGCCGAAAGGGAGCCCTTTCAGGCGGTAATCTGGGGAAGCGGGGAGGAATTGCCTGAAAACTGTCAACTTCCCAAAAACCACTGGCTTGCCAAGGTGATCACCACCCTCGAATGCCCCCTGCTCACGGTAAGCAGCAAAGAAACAAAAGGAACGGGAACCCCATAAGGGCGACCGCGGGTACAGGACCACAGGACCACAAACCAAAACCGTTAACAAAATTCGGGTATTTTAATTTATGGAGACACTGACTTCTCAAATGATTCTGGTCATGTTCATGATCGGCATTGCCATTTTTCTTTTTATCGTAGAATGGGTCCGCGTGGATGTGGTGGCTATCCTTATGATGGTTTCTCTTCCTCTTCTCGGCCTGATTTCACCGAAAGAGGCGTTTGTCGGCATGAGCAGCAATGCCGTCATCTCTATCATTGCCGTCATCATCATCGGGGCGGGTCTTGACAGGACAGGTCTGATCAATCGGTTGGTAGGTCCCATCCTGCGTGTCGCCGGAGCGAGCAAATCCCGAGTGGTCATTGCCATTTCCATAACTGTAGCCGGCATTTCAAGCTTCATGCAGAACATCGGCGCCGCGGCCCTTTTTCTCCCCGCCGTCCAGCGCATCAGCAAGACCATGAAAATCCCTTTGAGCCAACTCCTCATGCCCATCGGGTTTTCCGCTATCCTCGGCGGAACCGTAACCCTGGTGGGATGCAGCCCCCTGATCCTCTTGAACGATCTTCTGGAGCCCTTCGGGTTGAAACCTTTTGGTCTCTTTGACGTGACTCCCATCGGTCTGGCCCTGGTAGCCAGCGGCATCGGCTGTTTCATTGTTCTCGGCCGGTTTATTCTTCCCAAAGGAACAGTAGAAGTTACCGAAAACAAATCTCGTAACACCTTGGAAAATACCCTGAAAGAAATGGGGGAGACCTACGAGATTCAGACCAGTGCGGATTTCACCCATTACCGGGAGCCGGTGCTGGTGGACGACTTGAAAAGACGCTATCTTGTGACTGTCCTGGCCATGACCGAACCACCGGATTTCAAGACACTCTCTCCCACCGGCGACCAGGAAGTACTGTCTGACGTGCATTTGCTGGTGCATGGCCGAAAGACGGATGTCCAGCGCATGGTGCAGGAAGAAGATATGCAGCTTAAAGAGGCCGTCGAAGTCTTCAAGGGTGAAAGCCAGGATGGCGCATCAGGCACCGTCGAGGCGGTGGTGGCGCCGCGCTCCCCCTTTGAGGGAAAGACCCTTCGCGAAATTAATCTGCAGGACCGATTTCGCGTTACCCCCCTGGCCATATACCGTGGCGAAGACACCTATCGGGCGGAAATCGGGGACGTGGCCCTTGCCGTGGGCGACGCCATCCTGATTCATGGCGAATGGCCGCGGCTCCTGGTATTGCAGCATGAAAAAAGCCTCCTGTTTACCACTCCCGTTGATGTGGAACTGCTGCGTCCGGAAAAGGCCATCTTCGCGGGCTTCTGGTTGGCCGTCGCCCTCTCCATGATTTTGATTTTCAAGGTCCAGCTGTCCGTCAGCCTCATGACGGGCGCCCTGGGGATGGTGATCACTCGGGTCCTGACCATTGACGAGGCCTATCAATCCGTGGACTGGCGCACCATT
>JBBSAR010000321.1:0-5545 GCA_038252125.1 Desulfatiglandales bacterium | reverse complement strand
GTCTCCGTATCGGATATCCTCGCCAGGCAGCACCATGATATTGGATACCCCGAGGGCGGATGCAGCAAGGATATCCGCCTGGAGAGCCAGACGGTTCCGATCGCGGCAACAAACTTGAAAAACGGTTTCAAAACCGTGTATTCTTAAATAGGCACACCCCCCGAGAGAGCTTGCTTTTACCACGGCATTGGCCATTTCCGGGATAACCAGGGCGTCGATCCTTCCCCTCACCTTACCGGCATTACTGAGAAATTGAGAGAAATCAACTCCTTTGGGTGGTTCGAACTCTCCAAGGACAATAAATTCACGATTCTTCACTTTTTCTTCCAATGGCATTTTGACAACCCTCCGGGTTACTTGAGAGATTTATTTAGGGCATTGACGATGGCCATCTCCAGGTCCTGAACTCCAAATGACTTTATGTGATAGAAAAATATCCCCTGGTGGCGTATCTTGCTCTCGAATTCAGGGGTATTTTTATCCGCGCAAATGATGATCGGAAGATTTTTTTCCATGCCTTTGATAATGGATACAAAACCGCAGTCTTCACTCAGGAGATCCGAATCCAGGACCAAGGCATCGACCCTCTGGTTTTGAATGGACAGAAGAGTCTCTTTCAAATTAGAGGTCCGGATTGTCAGGAACGGTTCCTTCGAAAAAAAGGGGGCCAGGTCTCCGGCAAGTTCTCCTTCCGGTTCGGCTATAAGAATAGTTTTATCCGTGCTCAAGGCCAAAATGCTCATTTCCGATCAAAGAATGATTAATGCCCCATCGTAGAGCAACAACCGTGCCGTTCTTCATAACCGCCAAAAAAAAGGGGCCCTTCGATTCTGCACTCCTTTGGGCCATCGGCAGGGAAGCAAGAGATAACCTACTGTTTTGGTATAGAAAGCGTGACCTACCGGGAAAACAGGAAAAAAGGACCTGAAAGGAAGGAACAATCGATTCGTCGCTTGACAAGAGGAAATGGCGTTAGAACGGATGCGGAAAAATGGGGCATTCTGCCTCACAATAGAGACATATATATTTTAACATACCTATTTTATTAATTTAAATAGATTTGGGGGAAAAAGTTACCATTGCGGTAAAATTACCCGTTTTCCTCCTTGATGGATACACGCCCTCTCAGACGTTTCTTAAAACTTCTGATGCTTTTGCCCTCTAATCGTCTGATTTCCGAGGCCTTTGTAGGCGCTGTCTTGTGCCTTTTCTTGGGTATTTCGCTCGCCTTCCGAATCCATTCGGCCAGTCTTTCAAAGGCATCTCTCCGATTCTGTTCCTGGGTTCTAAATCTCCTGGCGTTTATGATCAGGACCCCTTTGCCGGTTATCCGTCCTCCCGCCAGACGGATCATTCGCATTTTCATGGTTTCAGAAAGCGAAGGAGAATTCAGGACATCAAAGCGGAGCTGGACGGCCGTTGAAACCTTGTTCACGTTCTGCCCTCCCGGTCCGGAGGCATGAATAAAATGGAGAGAGACTTCCTTGTCGTCGAGGACTATTTCGGGGGTTATCTGGATCATGGATTTTCTCACATAGAATTTCGTTTGCTCGGCATTTTTACTGGCATCCGTATATTTGATTGTGGTATGCAGTATGCGATTCGTTCGCAAACTGATGGAACTGCTTGCCGGCACGCCGGCTTTTGCACACTATCCGACAAAGCTATGAGCCCCCCTTACTCCAGGCAGTTTGAAATACAAAGCGATCTGTCGCAACTTGGACGGGCGAGGGAGTTTGTTCGCGATTTCTGCCTCTGCAATACCCATTGGCCCTTGACGGAACAGGATATCTACAGTATCCAGCTTGCAGTTCATGAAGCCACTGTAAACATTATCAAACATGCTTATCAGAATCAATACGGGAAGCGCATTGTTATTGAGGGACTCTGCCTCGCGGACAAGATCATATTCCGCTTGAATCATTGGGGCCTCTCCTTTGAAAAGGCTTCTGTTCCTCCTCCCGTGTTGAACGGGGGAGAGGAAAACGGTTACGGCCTTTATATTATAGAATGTTGCACGGACAGCATACAGTATAATTTTGATGAAAAGGGAACAAACATCATCTGCATCACCAAGAACAGAACGACGGGTTGATGGTTTTCTCCATGCCAAGAGCTTTTCATGAAATCTGAAAAAAGGATGATCTATGGATTTGGAAATTCAAAAATTTCCTTTGGTTGCCGTTGTGACGTTTCTGGGAGAAACAATAGAGGCCGCAATCGTGGAGAAGCTGAAAAAGGCCCTTCTGCCCATTGTGGAAACAAACGCCAACCTGATCTTTGACATGAACCACATTCGATTTATCGACAGCACGGGTTGTGGCGTTTTGCTTTTCACAAACAGAAAACTCAAACAAAACGGAGGCCGCCTGAACATTTGTTGCTCCTCTCCGCAAGTCACCGCACTTTTTGAAATGCTGGGGTTCAGAAATTTCCTGGGCATTTTTGATTCAAAAGAAGAGGCACTCAAATCGTTTCAAGAATAATGGAGGGTATCTTATTCAAAAACAATGGCAGGAATGTAGTCACGAGAGCACCAGGTCTTTTTTGGTGCCGCATCTTGGATAAACCTTCACCGACCGTAGGGCTTTGTTCGTGCGATAAGAGCAAATGGAGTGCAAAAGACTACAACAGACCGCCACCGCACTGGGAGTCGGATTTCGGCCATCCGGATCGCTGGTAGGATGGGTTGCCCTAAAACAGCTATTAGCTATTAGCTGTTAGGGAGCCGGTTGCAGTAAGCTCCCTGATCTTTTTCCAGAGACTATCCCTGCCCTGCCTTGTTTTTGCGGAAAACAGGATAGGGATCTCCCGAGAGAAATCGGAGAGCTTTTTGCCGATCTGGGACGCACTTGTGCTGGCCTTCTGGCGGGAAAGCTTGTCTGCCTTGGTTAATACGGGTATGGGAACAATCGCATAATAGTGCAGCCATCGGAGCAGATCCAGGTCGCCCGTCGATAGTTCTCTCCGTATATCAAGAATCAACACCACAGCCTTTAGAGTCAAAGGTCCCCGTGCTCTCAGATAGGTTTCCACCATACCCTGCCACGATTCCTTGACTTTCACGGGGACTCGTGCGAAACCGTATCCGGGGAGATCAACAAAATAGAGCGACTGATCAAGACAAAAGTAATTGAGGGACTGTGTCCTTCCGGGTGTGGAACTTGTGCGGGCCAGGTTTTTCCTGTTCAAAAGAACGTTTATCAGGGAAGATTTTCCCACATTGGATCGGCCCGCGAAGGCAATTTCGGGCTTGTCCGGCGGAGGGTACTGATCTTCCTTGAAGGCGCTGGTTATAAATGTTGCATCCATATGCCGGTAATCTATCAACCACCGTGCTCCTTGTCAAGGTCTACCTCCTTGTCCTCCATAAAGCCGGAAATGGTCCGGCTCAACCATTTACCTGTTCGACGATGTCCGGATAAAACGAAATGACGATTTTTTACTGGTGTTGCGGTGTTGCCGCTGCCTATCTTATGGCATCCATATATCTCACCTATTTACTGCACAGAATCCCTCGAAGGCCTGTCCGGGAGTTTCCGAAGTGGGGACGCGTGACGGATACGCGAATCGCTGCTGCGGATCATGGGGAAATTGAAGTATGGCGCATTGAACCCGAAGGAAAGCCCCGGGGTATTGTGCTGCTGGCGCATGGGTGGGGAAGAAACCGCGATCGTATGGTCCCGCGGGCCCGGATTTTTGCCGAACTGGGTTTCACCACGGTTATTCACAGCGCGAGGGACCATGGCAACTCATCCCCAAAGGCCTTTATGAATGCATTCCGGTTTGCCGAAGACATCGAGGCCGTACTTCGATGGATCAACGAACCGGTCGTTCTTTATGGCCATTCCATCGGGGCCGCGGGGGCCATTCTTGCCGCTGACAGGAATCACGATCGGATCAAACTCCTTTTCCTGGAGGGTTGCTATACCCGGTCAAAAGGCGCCCTGCGTAACCTCTATTGCGCCTACAACCGCCTTTTCGGTTTATTTTTCGCTTATACGGTGGTATTTTTCATGGATGTTCTCTATCGATTCAAGATGGACAGTATAAGCCCCGTTCGTCTCGCGCCCGGAATTGCAGCGGATGTCCTGATTATTCACGGGGAAAAAGACCAGAACTTTCTCGTTGAAAATGCCTACAGGCTCAAAGACGCCTTTCCTTCGGGAAAAGCGGAAATCTTTATCGCAAAAGGGGCCGATCACAGTAGTTCCAGTCTGGCGCCGGGATACCGCGAAGCGATTGAATCGTTTGTTGAACGCAGATTTTCGTGACCATTTCGAAATCGGAAAGAGGAGGAAGTCATGGGCGTTACCGTCAGGTTTTCAAAATCACCGGAATACCAGGAACGCTATCCCGAGGTGGGTTTCGGCCTTGCATTGATACTGGGCTGTGCGAACCCGGAAAACCCGCCGGGATTCGATCAACACAAGAGAAAGCTTCTTCGCAAGATGCGAAAAAGGGAAACTTTGGGCCGGATTACCGAACGGATTGGAATGTATGAAACCTTTTTTCAAAAATTCGGATTTGAATGTCCGCTTCCAGGGCATCTCAAAAGGACCGTGAACAGCGGTTTTCCCCGATACAACCTCATGGTGGATGCCCATTTCATGGCGGAAATGTGCGCGGGCATTCTGGTTGCGGTTACCGATTTTGACCGGTTTGAAGGGGGATTGACGCTTGATCTTGCAAAAAAAGACGAAATCTGCCGTGGAATGGGCGGCAGAGAAATGCAGACAAAACCCGGAGAAATCGTGTTACGCGATGAAAGAGAAATTGTTTGCGTGCTCTGCCAGGGGGCGGATGAGAAAACAAGAGTGGACGAAACGACCAATAAAGTTCTCTTTTATGCATACGGAATTCCAGGAATAGCCGATCTCCATCTGAAGGAGGGGTTGACCATCGCCGCCGAGGCGGTGGCCGAATTTGGACAGGGAAGCATTCAGCAGCTCGAGATTTTTTGACCTCCGGGCATGACCAACGCCGGGCCCTCGGGACCCGGATCTTCACATTTTCAGATTGACAAAACATCGGCCTTATCCTAACATAAGCTCTGAGGCAAGAAGCCTGATGGGGGTAAGAAACCTCCGCTGTTTAAGAAAAAATTATAAATGCAAATAGGAAGCCACGAAGGTGAACCGTTTTTAATGGAAAACCTTTGTGGCTTTTTTTGTATGGTCTTGTTTCCGCCCGGTCTTCTTTGGAAATGAGAGGAGAACTTCAAAGCGCAGACTTTCGTTGTATATCCGCCGGTTTTGCTTTATATAGGGTGTCATTATGCATATCTCTGAAGGAATTCTATCCGGACCTGTCCTCATTTCAGGGGTGGTGCTGGCTGCTGGCTGCACGGCCATAGGGCTTAAAAAACTGGATTATGACCGTATTCCACGCGCGGCGATCCTTTCGGCCGCCTTTTTCGTGGCCTCTCTGATTCATGTGCCCGTGGGTCCATCCAGCGTCCATCTGATTTTGAACGGGATTGTAGGCCTCATCCTTGGCTGGGGGGCTTTTCCGGTTATTCTTGTGGCCCTGGTTCTTCAGGCGG
>JBBSAR010000320.1:0-5549 GCA_038252125.1 Desulfatiglandales bacterium | reverse complement strand
CGAACCTGTCCGGAGATTCCCCCTGTCGAAGCGCGGAAGGGGTTATTCACTCCCTCGGTGAAACGGTGGATCTGGTATTGGATGGAGGGAAAACCCCGGGAGAAAAAGCTTCCACCATCCTTGATGTGACCCTGGAGCCCCCGTGTATCCTTCGGGAAGGGCTGATTTCCAGGGAGCAACTCGAACCATTTTTCTGATTCGCGAGTTTCCAATTCAGAAATGAGCAATTTTTCGCAAGGTTTAGGTCTACGATCCAGGGCTGTTTCCTGGGAAAACAAGAGTCTACGCGGAGACGTACGATAGTACGTCGCACAAGGAAACCCGCAGTTTGACGCCAAGATTGCGGAAAAGGGCCATTTATGGATGGAAACTAACTATCAACCGCTATAAAATCGAGGGGGTCCAGCATCGCCATCACCTCCGGAGAGCCTATTTCCGGCCAGACGAGCCGTTCATTGGGTATAGACCGTGCGATCCAGCCAAGAGAGATGTGGAGATGGGGAGAAATATCGGTCTTTGATTTGAAAGAGTCCTCTATTTTTGCAATCACGCTGCCCTCTTTTATCTCCCTCCCCGGAATGAGATCGGATTCCGGCCTGATATGGGAGTAAATGGTACAAAAACGGGCCTCGCCGCTCTTCTCGGAGCCGTGTTCAAGGACAATCGATCTGCCTAAAAAGTCGCGGGTTATTTGGATTACGACTCCGTCGTACATGGCGGGAATTCGGGCACCTCCGTCCAAACGAACTACCCGGTTGCATCCATCCAGGAACATACAGAAGTCCAGACCCTCGTGAGGCCTGTACCGCTTTCCCAGATGGCCCCACCACATATCCGTTGAACAGTATAGCATGGGGGATAGAAAAACCCACTTTTTGAAACGCCGTTGGTTCAACCCGTTTTTTTTCATAAAAAAACGGGTAAATTGCGATCTATGTGGTGAAGGAAATTCGGGAATATTGGGCCTCCAACGCTCTCAGATAAGATCCATCAGTTATATTTTATCACTCATAATCTCAATTCATAATCTTAATGGATACCAAGACTGTATCGATACGTCAATAAGGAGTAAAAAAATGCGGGATTTAATTTTTGAGCAACAACATGGATACTATCTCGAGGATATTTCGGTCGGCATGAGCGCAGTCTTTGCCAAAACCATTACGGAGGCGGATGTTGCCCTGTACGCCGCCGTCTCGGGGGACATGAATCCACTCCACATGAGTGAGGAATTTGCCGCCCATACCCGTTTCAAAATGCGCATTGTCCACGGGATGTTGACGACCAGTCTCTGGTCCACTCTGGTGGGCACCCGTTTGCCGGGACCGGGCTCCGCCTATATGAGCCAGGAAATGAATTTTCTTAAACCGGTCCACATAGGCGATACGGTCACCGCCCGCGTGACCGTGCATGAGATACATGAGGAAAAACAGCGGGTGTATCTGAATTGCGAATGTCTTGTCCGAGGCGAGTTGGTGGCAGTGGGCAATGGAAAAGTTTGGGTTCCCAAGCGTGGCGAATGAAATACCGTGATCGCCCTTGCCTGCCGGTTGAATTCATGGTATCAGGCTGAACAGGAATGGAGCAAAAGCGGTCTGCCAAGACGATTAGCGGAAATCCGCACTAAAACGATGCTCAACCCTTTTGGAAAATTGTCTTTAATGGAGAATTTCTTTGGAAGAACTGACAAAATCCCAAAAATCCAGAATCGCCATACGCCTTTTCAAGACCACGGCTGACGCCTTGGCCCTGCGGGGATTCTATAAGCCAGCCGGCACCAGCGGACAGCCCCTTGCCTCCGGACCCATGGGAGATGAAGGGGTCAAACCCACCTATCTGATCACCAAGGTGATTATTGAAAAGACACTGGGCAAAAATCCCTGACCAGTCGCGAAGGAGGAAATATGCGCATGATCATCCCGATTCTGATTGCCATCGGTTTGCTGACCGGTCTCCTGTATGCAGAATCCCACTTCAGCGGCACAGGGAACAACTGGACGGCACTTGCTTTCAAGACGCCCCTTTCCATGCTTTTTGTTTTGACTGCACTGCTCCAGCCCAAAGTCGTGCCCAGATACTTCAAGCTCATCCTCACCGGACTGATTCTCGGTCTGGTAGGCGATGTATGCCTCGCCCTTCCTGGACAAGGTTTTTTCAAGGCAGGACTTGTGGCTTTTTTAGGAGGACATATCCTTTACGCGGTCGCATTCGCCACCCTCGCCCGTATTAAAGACTGGTTTTCGCCTTTTCTTGTTTTGATTTTCCTCGTAAGTACATGCATCTACTGGTGGCTCCTGCCGAACCTTGGAGAAATGCTTTTACCGGTCACGGTCTATATTGTGGTTATTTCGGTGATGGTAGCCAGCGCCATGGCCGCCTTTCGAAATCCTGCAGTTCCAAGAGCAGCAGGGTGGTTTATTTTGATCGGGGCAATATTCTTCTACGCTTCCGACATCTTTGTAGCCCATCAACGCTTCATCATGGAGCATTTCAACAATCGACTTATCGGCCTTCCACTGTATTACACGGGACAGTTTCTGATTGCGTTCTCCGTCGGATTGGCCAGGCAATCCTGACGAAATGAAGGTCTGCGCAAAGCTTTTAAAAAAATGCCCGCACCGCCGGAAATACAGGCACCGAACGACCCAAGAGAGAAACAGCATGATGAAATCAATGAATATCGGATGGTGGGTTCAACGCTGGAGTGAACTGAACCCCGAAAAAACAGCCATTTTTTTTGAAAATGAGAAAATAAGCTATTTCACACTGGATGCCAAGGCGAATGAAGCAAGTTGCTGGCTCCAGTCCGTTGGGATTGAAAAGGGAGACAGGGTCGCGGTTATGCTTGATAACCGACCTGAATTTATAGAACTTTATCTGGCCTGTGCACGTTTAGGCGCCATCTATGTTCCCATCAATTTTCGACTGACAGGACGAGAACTTGAATATATTTTAAAAAATTCAAGGCCAAGACTTTTCCTGTTCGGCGACACCTTTTCCCCCATTGTGAGGACCATTCAACTGGAAAACTTTCTGCCACCCATGATGGTGGCAACCGCAGGAGTTAATCCAGAAACGAAAGACACCTTTGAATATCTTTCCGAAACCGCTAAATTTAAAGGTAAAAAACCATTCATTACGCGATCCATAGGCCCATCCGATCCGGAAGAGCCCCATGTGATCATGTATACTTCCGGGACGACCGGTCAGCCCAAGGGGGCGGTTCTTTCCCATCGCAAGACCTTTTTTAACTGCCTGAATGCGGAAATATTTTTCAAACTCAACTTCGACGATATCATGCTCATCATCCTGCCCCTTTTTCATTCAGGAGGACTCTTCATTCAGGCATCCCCGACCCTTTACAAAGGGGCCACGATGGTCATCCACCCCAGATTTGATCCTGCCCAAACTTACCGCGATATCGAGAAATTCAAGGTCACTAAACTCCTTGGCGTCCCAACCGTATACAAGGCTCTTCTTGGAGTTAAAGAGGCAAACCGTAGGGATCTCCATGGGTTAAGAGTATGTGCCATAGGAGGCGAAAAAACGACTCCGGAACTTCTGTTGCAGTGCAAAGAAGCCGGTTTTCCGCTACGGCAGATTATGGGCCAGACGGAAACCTCCATTCTTCTGTGGGCTTCGGAAAAAGATCTTCTGCTGAAACCAGGAACGGTCGGAAAGCCCGTTTTTCATGCAGAAGTGGCTATCGTCGACAAAAACGATCATCGGGTTGAGCCCGGGAAAGTGGGCGAAATTGTCGTCCGCGGTTCCATTATGATGCGGGAATACTGGCACGATCCGGTCAGAACGGAAGAAACCATTCGCAATGGCTGGCTCCACACCGGTGACCTGGCAAGCATGGACCAGGACGGCTATTTCTTCCTGGCAGACAGGGCAAGGGAGATGTATATCTCCGGCGGGGAAAATGTTTACACCATGGAGGTGGAACAGATTCTTCAGGAACATCCGCATATCAAAGAAGCGGCTGTAGCCGGAGTCCCAGATGAAGAATGGGGTGAAGCAGGCCATGCATTTCTCATACTGGAACACGACGCCAACTTCGATGCCGATGCCATCTATTCCTTTCTGCGGGAAAGAATTGCCCGCTATAAATGGCCTAAGAAGTTTACCGTCTGTGAGGACTTTCCTCGCACGTTTCTGGGAAAAGTCCGTAAGCCCGTTCTCATTGAAAAGGATTCAAAAGGCATTTCGCCGGCAGAAAGGAGAAACAAATGATCACCCGGAAATTACAGGAACTGAAAATAGGATTTGAAGCAGGATTGGCGGAATTCAGAAATGATTTGCCGTCCCTGGTCATGATTCATGGAGCAGGGGGATCTTCCAACGTATGGAAGGCCCAGACACATCTTTTAAAAAACCGCTGCAATACATTTGCCCTGGATCTTCCAGGTCATGGAAAAACAGAAGCAACCAGCCATTCCGACATCAGCGAGTACGCACAATGGCTAATTGACCTCCTCCTGGATGTTTTCCATGAGAAACCGTATCTTATGGGCCATTCCATGGGCGGCGCTATCGTCCAGACCGCTGCCCTGTCCAATCCCGAGTTGATCAAAGGCATCATTCTGGTGGGAACCGGTCCGCGACTCCAGGTTGCCCCAGTATTTTTAGACGGCCTCAAAAACGACTTCGAAAAGACCGTTGAAGCCCTGCTTGGCTATGCATATGCTCCGGATGCGGAGGAAGGCCTTGTCAAAGAGGGCATAAGGTTGATGAAAGAGACCGGGCCACAAGTGGTCCATGGAGATTTTTCCGCGTGCAATCTGTTCGACCTGCGAAGCGAGGTGGAAAACATCACCACCCCTTGCCTCATTCTCTGTGGCGAACAGGACAAACTGACTCCTCCCGCGCTATCTATAAAACTCAACCGCTTGATAACAAACAGCACACTTAAAGTTCTGCCGTCAGCGGGCCACATGGTCATGATTGAAAATTACAGAATGCTCAACGAATCCGTGTCAGAATTCATTTCGAATAAACACTGACTTCAGTTACACATCATTTTCATACCCTTAGTTCGAAATACAATGAGGAAGGCATCATCTCTTCCAGCTCTCAGCTTTGGGTTTCGTTTCTTGGGCAAGGTTCAAACAACAACCTCTGTTCAGGCCCATCACAAACTGGAATATCTCTTTTCTCAATTTTCTTTCGCGAAAACGGCTTTCTCTTGTCCCTATTCTCCGCCATAAAGGAAGGAAACAAAGAAGGTTGCACATAATTGAGAAAATCAGGACACTGTACTCCCATACAACGCTCACATATGGAAACGTGTACTTTGTGGCCCTTTCTCTTCTGGTTGCAGACGATATAAGACATACGCACCCTCAAGGGGGGAAATCGCAATCTGAAAACATGCAGGAATACTGAAAAGCAATTGTAGAGCGGCTGGAAAGAGAAAAAGCCCTTCAGATGAAGAATGAAGGGCTTTTATAAATAAATTTCGGCGGCGTCCTACTCTCCCACGCAGAATCCCACGCAGTACCATCGGCGCTAAAGAGCTTAACTTCCGTGTTCGGGATGGGAACGGG
>JBBSAR010000319.1:0-5567 GCA_038252125.1 Desulfatiglandales bacterium | reverse complement strand
TCGATGAAAAGGGGCGCGAGCTATGCAATCAGATATCCAAGGCAGCCGAACAGGTTCTGAAGCTTGTCGAACAGATCAATGCATATGTTACCGCAAAAGAAGCGCCTTTTAAAATGGAACGGGTGAACCTTGCCGAAGTCGTGGAAGAAATGAGGAAAGAATTCGCCACAAAACTGAAGAAACGGAAGGTGAAGTGGGTGGGACCCGAAAAACCACCCGAAATCGTTGCCAACCGATTTTCGCTCACGATGGTTCTGAGAAATTTCATGGACAATGCGTTAAAATATGGAGGAGAAGCTCTCAGCAAACTCACATTGGATTATGAGGAAGATGACTCCTTTCATATTTTTTCCTTCACCGATAACGGAATCGGCATTCAACAGGAAGACTGCGAGACCATTTTCGATCTCTTCAAAAGAAAGGCGTCGTCGAGGGGAACCACAGGATCGGGCCTGGGTTTGGCCATTGTGAAGGAGTTAGCGGAAAAACACGGGGGATCGGCATGGGCAAGGCCTGGAAAGGAAAGAGGCGCAGTGTTTCATTTCTCCATTTCAAAGGCACTGACGGTTTCATGAGTCACCGTTGCGAACCATGACCAACAAGACTTTCGGCGGTTGCGGCGTTCATGGCAAAGACTGTGAACCGGCGACCGTGAACGGTTGCAAAAATGGATAGAGAGCCGACCATTCTAATAGCGGACCGAAATGGCCACGTGAGAGATTTTCTCAAACGGGAAATGGCGGCCGAGGGGTACAAAATACGCGTTGCAAAAAATGCAAAAGAGGTATTGAAGTGGGTTTACCACCATGACCCCATCCATCTGGTCGTTTTGGATCCGGATCTCCCGGATTCAGATGAGGTACCCCTGCTGGAAAAGATCAATGACAGGATCCCGACTCTTCCCGTCGTCATACACACCTTCTCTCCTAAAAGTTCCATCCCCCCCGAGATACTGGACAAGGTCATATTTGTGGAAAAACTGGGGAACAACATAGAACATCTGAAAAAGGTCGTATCAGAGACGCTGTTCATCAAGAAACTATGAACGGTAGGCAGCAACGGACGGCCGGAGTTTTCACACCACAGGGATTTGCGCAGGATTATAATCCGGCGAGCGATGCTGAAACCCAAGCCTCCGGATTCTATCAGGCGCTCAAAAGATATTGCTCAATCGCCACGGCGATGGTTTTGAAAACTCTGATAAGTGTCTTTTCATCCCTTTCGAGAAGGGTCACCCGAAAACCGTTCAAATCCGTTGCAAAGGAACTGAGCGGCACAACGCAAACACCGGTTGATGCAAGCAGGTAGTATACAAAACGCTTATCCGGCGCGACACCGGGTCCCGAAACCATTCCCTCCACAGTAGCCTTTACCTGCGCGCTCGCAATGGGCAGGGACTGGGTATGGTTCAATAGGCCCTCCAAAAAGACCACCGTCATATAGAAGGCCCCGTTGGTCCGATTGAATTGGATCCCCTTGACATCTTTCAACAGATCACAAACGATATTGGAATACCTTTCGTATCTTCTGATTCTCTCCTCGAGGTAGAGGGAGTAGTTGGGATGGCTCTTTATCCTGGGCAGCACGGTTTGTGGCAAGGTAGTGGAACATACCTCGACCATTTTGGCACTGTAAATAGAGCTGATATACTTTTCAAACATGGGATCCCGGTGGCCGTTATACACCTCAATCCACCCGCACCGGCTACCCGGCCAGGGCATTTCTTTGGAAATGCCCCGCATGCTGATGGCGGGAACCTTGTCCCCGATAATGGTGCAAAGGGGGACCGATTTTGTTCCGTTGTAGGTCATGTTCTGGTAGACTTCGTCACAGACAATGAAGAGGTCGTTTTTCTCCGCCATGGCCACAATAGACCGCAGAATTTCCTCTGGATAAACAGCCCCCGTTGGGTTATCCGGATTGATAATGAGAATACCCGCCACCTGAGGATTGTATTTAATATGATTCTCGATGTCCTCAAGATCGGGATACCAGAGGTGATTGGGATCCAGGATATAGGTTACAGGCCGGTCGCCCGCATGGGCAGCCTCCGCGGAGGAATGGGTCGTATAACTCGGAGTAGGAACAATAACCCGCGCCGTACGTTTAAGGTAACCGAACACCTTTGAAATGGCATCGCCCAATCCGTTAAAAAAGATAATATCGTCCGATTCGACCTGGGCGCCTCCCATGGCATTGACTTCGTCGGCAATATACTCACGGGTTGAGAGTATCCCTTTGGTGGGACAATACCCGTAGGTTTCATTCTCCATGACCGCCCGGGCGACGATTTCCTTCATCCACATCGGAATCTCCTCTCCCTTGGCCACCGGATCACCGATATTTTCCCAGTTCACCTCAATTCCCTGCTTTTGCAGTCTGGTTCCCACATCCACAATATTTCGAATTTCGTACGTCAGCTCGCCGGCGCCGAAATGAAGGATATTCGTACGCATGATCGTCTCCGTGTCAGCATAGATTTTCTCTGAAAATAACCTTAATATATAACCTAATATGTAAAACAGGTCAATGATTTTAAAAAAAATTCAGCAGTTCTCATTACTGCGTCGTTGTTGGCTCAGAACGCTGTGTGAGTGGCATCTTGCCACGATTGGTCGAGACTGCAAGTCTCTCGCACAGGCATAGATGACAGGACGGAATCTGTATGGCAGGTAAGGCTGCCACCGAAAAAACGTGGAAAAACAGGAGTTTCACACGAGACGTCTTTAAGAGGCTTCTAATCGATAAGAATGGTCTCTATTTGCTCCACAACCTCAAAATGTTTATCCCTTGTCAACAGGGTCCCGCCTACCTCCATACAGGACGCCGCAATCCACACATCATTGATCGGTATTTTGGTCCCTTTAGTCTGTAATGACAAATAAATAATTGCGTACTTTCTGGCGACATCCGCATCCACATCGATGATCTCCACCTTTAAACGATTTATGAATTGCCGCAGTTTGCTCTCATTAAATTGCTTCCTGGTCCCTTTCATAAAACCGAAATTGAGCTCGCCTAAGACCACGGAGGGAAGATATATGTATTCACCGTGTGTGGCCATAAAATCCACGGTTCGAGGCAGTCCTTCTGCGTAATCGCTGTAAATATTTGCATCCAAAACGAGCTTCAATCCCAATCTCCTTCGTTGATCCGATCGAAGACAGCCACTGCTTTTCTCAATTCTTCCGCCTCATCATGAGAAAGCCAACCAGCAAGTTCGCGGATGGTCTTCTCACGATTTTTCACCAACCCCAGCTTTTCGTCCACAGCATCAAGGATGTAGGCTGATTTTGTTTTGCCCTCTTTTCGGGCGCTCCTCTTTATCATCTCTTCCTTTTCGGGCGGTATTCTCAGACTCAATGGCATAATCGACCCTCCATGTATCGCATTTCACGTATTCGTATCCCATCGTATCACAATTGTCAACAGTAGAGTATGGGACCGGTATGCCAAAACAAATATTCCCGAACGGGAATGTTTGTTCGATAAGCACAAGGTTCAACAGGATAATTCCCGATGGGGAATAAATCATCCACCGGCATTTTCCTGCAATATTTCCAGGATGCGAGACACCTCCAAAAGATGACGGCACACAAAGTCCGGCTCGGGATCTCCCGGTTCCATGGTCGTCTCCATCCCGTTGGTGAGCAATACGGTTTTTGCCCCCGCGCTTTTTCCGGCAATTATATCAAAACGAAAATCTCCCACCACAAGCAGTTCTCCCGGCGGAAAACCCATGGCGGAGGCGGCCTTGATGACCCCATCGGGGCTCGGTTTTGGAAGGGAATTGTCGCGGGTGATCACCACGGAAAAATCGATAATGGAAAAATGCCGGAAGCTCATCAGCCCCGTTTGAACGGAACGAAGACTATTTCGGGTCAGGATGCCGAAAGGGATCTTCATTTTCCTGAGATGCAAGAGACACGCGGTTACTCCTCTGTTGGGGACGGATTGTCGTGCTGCCGCCTCCTCATGGGTTTCAAGGATCTCTTTGAGAAGCGTGCGCCTCTCGATAGGCTGCTGTTCAATATACTCAAGGATCGGCTGAGTCAAAGGACATCCTAAATCGCGCTTGATCGTTTTGAAATCAATCGCGCCGGGGACCGTTAACGTCCCGTCGAAATCAAACAGGACGCCCCTGACCAGACCATTCTTCTCATCACCGGTGTCGCCTATGAATTCTGCCCGGTTCTCCTGGCGGGACAACACTTCTTCTTTCACAAGAACTCCTTTGACTTAGCGATCAAAATATTTTAATATTCGGGAACTTGCAATCCCGTTCAGCCGCTGCCCTTCCCTATTCCATAAATCCTGTCCTTTCCAGCATCGGGATAATGAGAGGGGAGATTTGAACATGGGCTGTATTCATGATCAACACCGGGAAGGGTGATGTCAACGAATTTTCGTCCGTCAAAGTAAATCTCATACTGTAAAAAAAATATTTCGGGGCACTGTCCGGCCATCTGTTGAAAGGAGACCATTACATTGGAAGATAAACCGACGGTCCTCCTGGTCGAGGACAACCCCGTCAGCCTCAAAGTAATCGCAGCCATGTTCACGAAACAGGGCGTTCAGATAACCACGGCAGTCAGTGGCGAAGAGGCCGTTGAATCCGTCAAGCAGAACCCTTACGACCTGATCTTCATGGATATCGAACTGCCCTGCATGAACGGAATGGAGACCACAAAAACAATCCGGAAATGGGAGTCCGACCGACTAGACCGTCTCGCTCCTGACGCCCCCCCTCACACCCCGCTGATCATTGTTGCCATGACCGCCCATGAGAGCGAAGAGAGCAGGCATGCCTGCATCGAAGCAGGTATGGATGCCGTGGAAACAAAGCCGCTTCGCCCCGAGAAGCTCAAAAAAATCATGGAGCAAATGTATCCGAGAGCGCCCTTTGAAATCAGCAGCGTATCCTCTCACATCGTCAGCTTGCTGGAAGAAAAAAACACCTCTATTGAATCGAAAAAAAGTCTTCCATCTGAAGTTAGGCATCTGATAATCTTCGGGCTGGGAAAAGAAAAGTATGCCCTTGACATGAAGCACCTTAAAAAGGTCATGTGGGCAAAGAATATTACCCGGGTTCCCGGACTGCCGCCCCATATCCTGGGAATCATCAACATCAGGGGTGAAATCATTTCCGTGGTCGACATGAAAATGCTCCTCGGCCTTCCCTATGAAACAGCCGAAAAGCCATCTATCATGATCACATCGGCTAAGGGTATGGAAACAGGACTGCTCGTGGATAGTGTCGATGCAATTATCGACCTGCCTGCCTTGTCCATCGACCCGCCAATGATCACATTTGAAAAAGAGTATCTCGATCTTATTGACGGCGAAGCCAGAATAGATGAAACGTTTCTGATCGTCTTGAATTACGAAAAAATCATGCAATCGGATATGATGGATGTCCATAAGAAATAATTGCCCATGAACAGCCCGGAAGAAAACGGGGAATCCCCGGTCCAATCGTTTGAATTCATCCTGTTCAAGGTAGCTGATTTTCTTTTCGGGGCGCCGGACAGGTATCCAGGATTCACGACCAATACCGTTCGGCACAT
>JBBSAR010000318.1:0-5572 GCA_038252125.1 Desulfatiglandales bacterium | reverse complement strand
TGTAAAGGTTTCATATTTGCACCTCTCCAATCCGGATCCCTTGCTCCGTTTCAACTCTCCTGAGGCAATCATTTTTCGCTGAATAAAGTCCAGCCAGACGCTTTGGCCGAATTCCCGGATCGCAAGCAAAGGATTTCCTTTCATGACTTTCTCTCCCCTTTCTCTAAGATCTCGATCTCTTCCAAACGACGTCGAAATCGTTCGGCCCCCTTGAACCTGGCGCCCACAAATGTCATCACCAGTTCTCTTGCCAGGGAAAACCCCACAACATGTCCTCCGAGGCAGAGCATGTTCATATCATCGTCTTCCACCCCCTGATGGGCGGAGAAGCTGTCCATGATCAGTGCGGCCCGCACCCCTATGACTTTATTGGCCGCAATGCAGGCGCCCACTCCGCTGCCGCAGACGGCGATCCCCCGGGTTACTTCGCCGCGTGCAACCGCCTGCGCGAGGGGGATCACGAACAGGGGGTAATCATCCTCCGGATCCAGCCGGGTCGCGCCGAAATCGACCAGCGCATTTCCGGAAGCCCCAAGCGTCGCCATGAGCTGCTGCTTCATATCATATCCACCATGATCGGCGGCAATACCGATTCGCATTAGTCTTCCTCAAAGGAGCTGACAGGTCTGATGTTCATTAATATTTTTTTCACTTTACCAGATCCATGAAAAACCGAAATGGGTTCGAGCCCCTATTTCCTGTACGGAAACATGGTATTTGTCGGCATCCTTCATTTGCGGTTTACAATTTCGTCATTCCGGCATGCTTTTAGCCGGAATCCACCCCGGCGCACCCCTGGATTCCGGCTAAAAGCATGCCGGAATGACATGGCAGCCCGGAATGGTTTTCAAGAAGAAAGTGTAAACCACTTTTTGGCTTTTATGAAGGCTGCCTATTCCTTCCATGGTCTTTGCACAGGGTGGTATTTTTCTCTAAAGGCTTTTGGTGTAAATGTGTTAAAGAAAATACGTTTTCATGTAAATCCAGACCAAAATACAGGATTCACCCCATTTCATTCGCGGGGACCCTTTTCTATGCTTGGATCGTTTCAGATGGGCGGGATGGATGAAATCGGGAGGCACAGCATGACAGCGCACGACGTTATTTCGGGTTTTTCACCGTGGGAGCCGGGGATCTTCAGCCTGGTTCTCTACGCGGTCATGGTGTTTTCTCTCGTTGGTGTGCTCTTATTTTTCTGCGGCTGGCTGGGGGAAAAAAAGACAACTTTTGAAAAAGCGACCCCTTATGAATGCGGCATCATTCCCACCGGCAGCGCCTGGTTTCGTTACCCGGTTCCCTTCTATCTGGTGGCCCTTTTCTTTCTCATTTTCGATCTGGAGACTGTCTTCATTTTTGCCTGGGCCGTGGCCTTTGATGAACTGGGATGGATCGGATGGTTGCGGATTACCTTTTTCATTGTTGTACTGCTCTTAAGCCTGTTCTATGTCTGGAAAAAGGGAGGGCTCAATTGGAAGATCGGAAGATAACCATGATAATCGCATCAAAAGGAGCATGCATATGACGGCAAAGACGGCGCCACTCATGGAACGTTCGGCTTGGAAGGCCTTGCAGAACCACCATCAGGAGATTCGAAAGCTGCACCTTCGCGGACTCTTTGCGGATGACCCCGGCCGCGGCGAGCGGATGACCGTTGAGGCCGTCGGCCTTTATCTGGATTACTCCAAGAACCGCATCACCGACAAGACCCTCGGGTTGCTTTTGAATCTGGCCGAAGAATCGGGTCTGCAAGAGCGGATTGAAGCCATGTTTCGGGGCGAAAAGATCAACCTGACGGAAAAGCGGGCCGTCCTGCACATCGCCCTGCGCGCACCAAAGGGAGCGACCATCGTCGTGGATGGCGAAAACGTGGCGCCCTGGGTCCATGAGGTACTGGACAAGATGGCTGACTTTTCAAACCGCGTCCGGAGCGGCGCCTGGGTGGGGCATACCGGCAAACGGATTCGAAACGTCATCAACATCGGGATCGGGGGCTCCGACTTGGGCCCGGTAATGGCCTATGAGGCGCTCAAGCATTACAGTAAGCACGACATGACCTTTCGTTTCGTTTCCAATGTGGATGCCACCGATTTTGCGGAGGCGGTCCGGGATCTTGATGCTTCAGAAACCCTCTTCATCATTTCGTCTAAGACCTTTACCACGCTGGAGACCATGACCAACGCCCACACGGCCCGCGATTGGTCCGTCGCAGGATTTGGCGGCGACGAAAAATCGGTGGCCCGGCATTTTGTCGCGGTCTCCACCAACGATGACGGCGTGGCGAAATTCGGCATCGATACCGAAAACATGTTCGGGTTCTGGGACTGGGTCGGCGGGCGCTACTCCATGGACTCGGCCATCGGCCTCTCCACCATGCTCGCCATCGGGCCGGACCAATTCCAGACCATGCTGGAAGGTTTTCATGAAATAGATGAACACTTCCGCACCACCCCATTTTCGGACAATCTGCCGGTTCTCATGGGTCTTCTGTCTATCTGGTACAACAATTTCTTCGACGCTCCGACCGTGGCGGTCCTGCCCTACGACCAGTATCTGAAGCGATTTCCCGCCTACCTTCAGCAACTGACCATGGAGAGCAACGGCAAACACGTCACGTTGGACGGAAGCAAGATCGATTACCAGACAGGTCCCATCTACTGGGGTGAACCGGGAACCAACGGTCAGCATTCGTTTTATCAATTGATTCATCAGGGGACCCGGTTGATTCCGTGCGACTTTATTGCATTCCTTAAGCCGCTCAATCCCCTGGGCCGACATCACGATATGTTGCTTGCCAATGTCTTCGCCCAGACGGAAGCACTTGCTTTCGGCAAGACGGCCGCGGAAGTAAAGGCAGAGGGAATCGAGGATCGTCTCATCCCACATCGGGTCTTTGAGGGCAATCGTCCCTCCAACACCCTTCTTGCGGAGCGCCTGACCCCCAAGACGCTTGGCAAGCTCGTGGCCCTCTATGAGCACAGTGTTTTTACGCAGGGGACCATCTGGGATATCAACTCATTCGACCAGTGGGGTGTTGAGCTGGGAAAGTCCCTGGCCCAGCGCATCCTCCCTGAACTGGAGAGCCGTGAAGAATCCCGGCTCGGCCATGACAGTTCAACGAACGCCCTCATCCGGCGTTACCGCAAGACCAAGGAGGATCCGAGTGGCGAATCGGCAAGCAACAACTCCTGATAATGTGGAAGATATGGTGATCTCCGGGATCGACGGCCTGATCAACTGGTCCCGGCAGTACAGCTTCTGGCCCATGTTTTTCGGCCTGTCCTGTTGTTTTATTGAACAGATGGTGGCCTACACCTCCCGGTACGACATCAGCCGGTTCGGGGCCGAGGTCCTTCGGGGCACGCCCCGACAGGCCGATCTCCTTATTACCTCCGGGACCGTCTTCAAAAAGATCGCCCCAGTGGTTCTTCGCCTGTACGAACAGATGCCCGAACCCAAGTGGGTCATGTCCATGGGCTCCTGTTCCAACTGCGGTGGGATGTACGATGTGTACAGCGTGGTCCAGGGCATCGATCAGATTCTTCCCGTGGATATCTATATTCCGGGTTGTCCGCCCAGGCCCGAAGCGGTTTTGCAGGGGCTGACGCTTCTTCAGGAAAAGGTCAAAACGGAAAGACCCTTTCGTTCCATCTTTCATGTCCCCGGGGGAACCCAGGGCACGCAAAAACCGATCCTCGTGGACGGCGTCTCCAAGTCCCGGGAACCTCGGGGACCCGGCTATTACGGCACGCCTCCGAGAGGGACGGCCGTAACGCCTCCTGATTTCCGGGAAAGCCGATCGGAGGTGATGTGGACCCCTCCGGCGCATCGCATCAAAATCAATGAAAGAGACAGGGGGCTCGGCGCATCTCTGAGGGAACGGTTCGGGGATAGCATCCGGGAGGCTCCGCATCCCTCGGACATGCTCACATTCCATGTGAACGAATCTTCTCTGAAAGAGGTATTGCGCTTTTTAAAGACCGAATCGACCCCGGTGTTCCGGCGTCTGGACGATCTGACCGCCATTGACGAATCCTCCCGACGCGATCGTGGAAACTATTCCGACTATACACTGGTTTACCATCTGCTTTCCTATGAATCGGCAAGCCGGGTCCGCCTGAAAGTGGCCCTTGATGGCGAAAATCCCGTTGCCCGGAGCGTGACGGACATCTGGCCTTCCGCCAACTGGTATGAACGGGAGGTGTTCGATCTCTTCGGGATTCGGTTTGAAGGTCATCCGAGGCTGCGCCGCATTCTCATGCCGCCGGCCTGGGAAGGCTTCCCCTTGCGAAAAAGTTTCAAGGGCCGGGCCACGGAGATGGCGCCTTACACGCGGGCTGACGCGGAGAAGTTGCAACCCCTGGATGCCGGAGAATATTTCACACCGCGGGGCGACGAGGAGTATCTTCTCAATATCGGGCCCCATCACGTGAGCACGCACGGGCTCATGCGCTTTATTCTGCTGGTCGGGGGGGAAGAGATCCGCGGCCTGGACATGGATATTGGTTACCACCACAGGGGCGTGGAGAAAATCGGCGAACGCCAATCCTGGTCTCAGTTCATGCCGTACACGGACCGGGTGGACTACCTCAGCGGCGTGGCCAACAACCTGTCTTACGTGCTTTCCGTGGAGACCCTGGCCGGCATCAAAGTGCCTGACAGGGCCCAATGCATACGGGTCATGCTTTCGGAATTTTTTCGGATCAGCAACCATCTCATGTGGCTGGGGGAGATGGCCCACGACACGGGCGCCATGAGTCCCATCTTCTACACGGTCACGGATCGCGAGCGGATCATGGACATCGTGGAACTGATCACCGGCGCCAGGCTGCACCCTGCATGGTTTCGCCTGGGTGGGCTGGCAGCGGACCTTCCGGAAGGATGGAAAGAAGCCGTGGGCCATTTCATCCGTGTTTTTCCAGGCCGTATCAAGGCCTATGAAGCTTTGCTGACGAAAAATGCCATTTTCAAGGGGCGGACGAAGGGAGTGGGGCATCTCTCCCTGGACGACGCCATCGACTGGGGGGTGACAGGCCCCGTGCTTCGGGGGAGCGGCCTCAACTGGGATGTAAGGAAAAACATGCCTTATTCGGGGTATGAGGCTTTTGACTTCGAGGTCCCGTACTTCAGCGAGGGCGACTGCTATGCCCGCTATCGGGTGCGGGTCGAGGAAATGCGCCAGAGTCTGAGGATCATCGAACAGGCGGTCAAAAAGATGCCTCCCGGCCGTTATGTCACCGATGATTATCGCTATGCCATCCCCAAGAAGGACGATACCCTCAAGGATATCGAGAGCCTTATCCACCATTTTATCAACGTGACACGGGGGCCGAAAATGCCGAATGGAGAAGCCTACGTGACCACCGAGAGCGCCAGGGGGGAACAGGGCTACTATGTGGTAAGCGATGGAGGGAACATGGCCTATCGCATGCGGATCCGGACGCCTGATTTTGCTCATCTTCAGGCCATGCCGCTCATGGCGGTAGGCGGATCCATTTCGGATTTAATCCCGATTATCGGTTCGGTGGATTATATTATGCCCGACACGGACAGGTAGGAGGGATCTCATGCTGCC
>JBBSAR010000317.1:0-5575 GCA_038252125.1 Desulfatiglandales bacterium | reverse complement strand
GTGTGATCGGAAAAAGGGAAGGCAGAGCCTTCCCGCATGCATTCCCAGGCAGAGCCCGGGAACGATAAACAAAATCGTTGGTGACCGTCCGCCTGGGACTGCGGGGGTATGGTGGAATTGGCCAGGTGAGTTCGCGAGAGAGTGATATGCGTTCCCACGCGGGAGCGTGGGAACGAGGAAAGGCAGAGCCTTCCCGCATGCATTCCCAGGCAGAGCCCGGGAACGATAAACCGTCCGAAATGCTATAGCATTTCGATCGCGCAGGCCATGGAAACTCCGCCGCCACCGCAAAGGGTTGCCAACCCCAGGCTCTTTCCTTTCTTTCTCATGGCGTACAGGAGTGTCACCATAATCCGGCATCCCGTTGAACCTACGGGGTGTCCCAGCCCTATTCCCGATCCATTTACGTTGGTGATCTCTCTGTTCAGGCCCAACTCGATTTCACACCCAAGATATTGTGCCGCAAAGGCTTCATTGACTTCTATTAGTTCAAAATCCTCCAGCTTCAGCTTTGGATTTCTTTTGAAAAGATCTTTGACGGCAGGGACCGGGCTCAAACCCATAACGGATGGGTGACAGGCCCCCCGGCCGATTGCCTTGATCCTTGCCATGGGCGTCAGGCCCAGTTCCGCCGCCTTTTCCGCCGACATGATCACCATGGCACTCGAGCCGTCGTTGATGCCGGAAGAGTTGCCTGCCGTGACTTTGCCGATTTTGGGTATGAAACCGGGAGGCAGGCCGGCCAGCTTTTCCATAGTCATTCCCGGCCTGAAGTGTTCGTCCTTGTCAAACAGAATCGGAGGCTTCTTCCTCTGGGGTACCTCTACAGGCACGATCTCCTCCTTGAAGTCTCCTTCCTTTGTTGCCCGTTCCGCGTTATTGTGGCTCCTCAGTGCCACTTCGTCCATCGCTTCCCTGCTTATATTGTGCATTTGGGCAATAAATTCAGCCGTATGTCCCATAATATACGGCTTCCCTTTAAACAGTTCCAGGGGCATTCCCTCCTTTAAAGGGCCGTCTTCCGGGTGCGGGATGAGATGGGATCCGCAATGAAGGGCATGGATCATGGCATCCACAAAAACCTGATCCTGCAGACGACAACCCCAACGGGCGCCTGGAACAATGTATGGAACCCCTGACATATGTTCGGTCCCGCCTGCCAGGATAATATCGGCCATGTCGGCCTGTATCATGGCCATCCCCGAAATAACGGCTTCCATTCCTGAAATGCAGACCCGATTGATGGTTGCAGCCGGTACGCTGTCGGGGATTCCGGCCATAAGAGAGGACACCCTGGCTACATTCAAGGCGTCAGCCGGTTCCATGCAACAGCCGAAACGGACATCGTCAATCATTGCGGGATCAATGCCTGCGCGTTTGATCGCCTCTTTCATGGAAACGCTGCCGATGACCGCCGCGTTCAAGTCCTTCAAACTGCCGCCGAAAGCCCCCACCGCCGTTCGACATGCGGAAACAATGACTACGTCTTTCATAGTATCTCCTTTCAATAGAAAATGAATGGTAATTCATCGGAACTTTATAACGAAACACCTTGTGGAAGTAAAGAAAAAAGGCCCGCCATAGAAACGGACCTTTAAAAGAGAGGTAAGAAAGATATCAATGAGGTTGGGTCGCACCTACTCCTTGGAGGCAAGCTCTCTCAGTATCGCCGCATTGTTCGAGATACGCTCCAGATTTTTCTTGATATTTTTTTTATTGGGTTTCGCTTTTCGAGCCCGGATGGCCTTGGTTACTTTAGCATTGGACGACATGGTTTTATCTCCTATGGTAGTCTATATTATAATGAGCTGTTAAATATACACTTTTTGTGAGTAAGGCGTCAAGAAAAATATTTATGAAGGCCGCGCACAATTCGATCCCCATGAGATCAAATTCAAACACATATTTCCGCGGAAGACTGATTGCCCCCGATGATGCGCCATATCATTTTTTTTATTTTGTTATTTACGAATCCTTCACAGGATGCTAATTTTCTATTTATCATCAGAAGATTTTCTTTCATCAACCCTGTGGAGAGAGGAGGAAAAATGGAACAAGGCAAGGGAGTTCTGCGTTGGGTAATCGTGATGGCCGCGGCGGTTGCTCTGGGGCTGGGCGGGGGTGAATGGACAACGGTCAAAGCCGGCGATGAAATCTTTGAGTGTGCCGCTGACGGCAAAATCGAAAAGAAAATATCCGCGAATGCGCAACTGGAAGAATTTTCCTGTTTTTTCAAGCGATGGGAGGGAAAAAATACGCTTCATTTCAAAGTGGGCGTCAAGAATGTCAGCGACAAACCACAACGCTACCGGGTAAATATTTTCCTGGATAACGGAAAAGCGGTGGGAGGACTCATTCCTCAGAAAACCAAGGACGGTCTTGTCAAGCCGGGTGAAACAGCTTCTTTCGTCTACCCGGTACCCGATATGGAAAGCAAGCCGGCATCGATCGAGCTTATGATTAAATCCATGGATTAACAAGCCGTTTCATCCATAAAGGAGGATTGTACATCATGAAAAAACTGGGCGTTATATTCGCAATTTGTGCTGCTTTGGCATGGTTTACCGCGGGATCCGCGTCGGCTGAAACCATCTTTTTAGGGATTGGTACGGGCGGTACAGGTGGAATCTATTATCCTTATGGAGGGGGCGTTGCCGAGATATGGACCAGGTATGTCCCCGGTGTGAAAGCGGTTGCCGAAGTGACGGGAGCAAGCGTGGAAAATGTGAAGCTTGCCGATAAAGGAGAAACCGTCATCGGCGAAGTGATGGGGGACGTGGCGGTCGCCGGCTATGAGGGAACATCCAAATTCAAAGGGAAAAAACAGCAAATTCTTTCCATGGCCATCATGTATCCCAACCTGCTGCAGTGCGTGACACTGAAAAACAGCCCCATAACCAATATCGATCAGGTTAAAGGAAAAACCATTAGTACCGGAAGCCCTGGAAGCGGCACAAACTTCATGGCGGAGGCCGTGCTGAAGGCCCTTGACATCCCGCTTGATTCCTTCAAAGACACACGGCTTTCCTTCACGGAAAGCGCCAATGCCCTCAGGGACGGGACAATTGAATTGGGAATATGGTCTGTGGGGCCTGGGACCAGTTCCATCATGGACCTGGCAACGACCCATGAAATCAGAATTATTCCATTTACAAAGGCACAGACCGAGAAGATCCTGGCCTCCAATAAAACCTACGCTGCCGTGGATCTTGCCGATGGCGTATACAATGGCGTTGACAAACCGGTACCCACGATCGGCGTGTGGAATGTGATGATTTGCCGGAAATCCATGGACACGGAACTGGTCTACAACCTGGTCAAAGCGCTCTACGAACATAACGACATGCTGCGAAAAATTCATCCGTCGGCCGCCTATACGACGCCTGAAAATGCCGTAAAGTATTCGCCGATCCCCTTGCATCCCGGAACCATCAAATACTTGAAGGAAAAAGGCATCCAGGTCCCTGAAAAGCTCATTCCTTGATCCGGAAGTTTCCATTGACTGGAAAACCGGCAGCCCTCTTTTTATGGGGGGCAACTGTTGTAGCAGTGGGCCTGCTCCTCGCCGCCTGGTGTTTGCCGGGTGGCCTGGAGTTGCATGTCACCCTGGTAAAAGATGGCCGGGATTTGTTGGTATTGCCTTTGAGACCGGGTGAACGGTTTACCATTCACTACTACCATTCCGTGGAAAACGCTCCTATCTGGGAAGAACACAGCTTGGATGCAAACGGGCATATCTACATAGAAGAAGAGCGATATCTGAAATTCGGCGCCGGTATGGGCAAGATGCCTGGAATAGGCAGAATGGTCGGAAAGGGGCCCTATGAAGCTATCGAAGACATGCACATGCCCACCGGCAACTTTGTATTGCGGGTTGGAAGTCCGGGGGTTGATCATACCATCATCTGGCGAAACACGAGCACAAATCTTTCCCGAGGGTTCTCCCATGAGGCTGTTCGTTTTTCAGCCGGTCCGGTAAGCCTTATTTACGCCATATACCGGTCTTTTTTCCCCCACAGCGCCACGCCGGAGGCGGATGGACCCGAGAAACCAGTAAGATAGTTAGCCAAATTTAAATCGAAATCGGGATTGATTTCGGTAGCGATACCGATGCCGACCCCGAAGGCACGGAAAGCAGATACAACCAAAAACCTGGGGTATTTGAATGAGCGAACCATCGGACTGTGAACAATTGAAAAAGAGAGTCAAGGAGTTAGACCAGGCTCTAAAGACTTCGGAACAATACCTGCGCCAGATCATTAATTTTCTTCCCGACGCCACTTTTGCCATTGACAGCCGGGGAAAGGTGATCGCGTGGAACCAGGCGATCAAGAAGATGACGGGTATTAAGGCCAGGAACATGCTGGGAAAAGGAAACTATGAATATGCGATCCCGTTTTATGGTGACAGAAGACCCGTGCTGATCGATCTTGTAGGTCATTGGAATGAGGAAGCCGAAAGAAAGTACCGTTATGTAAAAAAGGATGGAGACTCCCTGATTTCCGAAACCTATGATCCGCTCGTGAAGCCCGGTGGTTATCTGTGGAACAAGGCATCCCTTCTCTATGACGGCCACGGTGCAGTCATCGGCGCCATTGAGTCCATTCGTGATATTACGGATCGAAGAATGGCCGAGTCGGAACGCCGGAAGAGCGAGCAGAAATACCGGAACATCCTTGAGGATATTGAAGAAGGATATTACGAAGTGGATGCGGCGGGAAATTTTACCTTCGTGAATCAATCCGCATCCGGAATTTTCGGCTACTCTGAGGAAGAGTTGATAGGAACCAGCAGTCAGCAATACCTGGATGAAAAGGATGTGGATAAGCTGAACCAGGTCTTTAATGCCGTCCATGCCACGAAAACGCCTGCCAGACAGCTTGCTTTGTCGATCATTCGAAAAGATGGAGAACAGAGAGATCTGGAAACTTCCATTGCTGCCATGGAGGGTGTCAGTGGTGAGGACACGGGCTTCCGAGGAATTCTCCGGGACGTTACCAACAAAAAACGGATGGAAATGGAACTGAGCCATTCCAAGAATTTTCTGGAAAGCATTATCAACAGTTCCATTGATGGGATCATCTCTACGGATTTGCATGGGACGGTTCTTTTCAGCTCTCTCGGACTCCATGAAATAACCGGGTATAAAGAAAAAGACATCCTCGGGGAGAAGGCGTGGTCCTTTTATCACAATGGGAAGGAGGACGCCAAAAGCATTATGAAAGGCCTTCAGGATAGAGGCAAACTGCACAATTACGATTTGAAAATGAAGAAAATGGACGGTGGCCTTGTAGATGTTATTCTCAGTGTTTCCTACATCCGGAATGCCAAAGGGGAACCTGTTGGGACCCTGGGGATATTCAAAGATGTTACCGAAAAAAAGATCTTGGAAGAAGAGCTCCAATTTGTGCGAAAAACGGAATCCATTGCCACGCTGGCCGGAGGCATAGCCCATGAATTCAACAATATCCTCATGGGCATTACGGGAAATATTGAACTGCTTCAACTGGAGATGGAGGAAAAAGGGAAAAACCACGAGCGACTTGATTTGATGAAGAGCTCCGCCCTGCGAATG
>JBBSAR010000316.1:0-5595 GCA_038252125.1 Desulfatiglandales bacterium | reverse complement strand
GGAGGGCGCGTCCATCCATTTTCAGGTCGTATCTGATTTGCTCTTTGGAATTCGTTCCATCCACGGACGCTTCCAGCTCGACATTGATCCTGCCCGACATTTCGGGCGGCGGGGGAGAGAGGAAGGGCGCCATTCCTTTGCGTAATGGTTCAAGATCGATGGATAGTTTCGCAAGCAGGCCCATCTTGGCCGCGGAACCCGTAACAGAGATGTCCACGCCCGGAAGTTCCCCTTTAATGTCAGCGGATAAGCCATTAATATTTAAAGAGGAGTTATCGGCAATCAAGTCCCGTATCTTCCCTTGAAAACGGATGGGCGGCAACGATTTCCCGTCCATCTTTTCTTCCGCGGAAAACGACAGATCGATCGGTTTGTGGGCAAGAGACGGAACATCAAGCAGAAATGAGGCATCAGTAACCAGGAAATTTCGATTCTGTTCCCGATCGTCCATTTGCAGTGAAATATTGTTGAGGCTCAATCGGGCCTGTATATCGCGGACGGGCGGCGGAAAAATATTTCCCGCCGCGGGGCTTTTTTGTTTCGGTTCGGGCGGGGGCGCGGAGGGTTGGCTGATCCCTGAAATCAGGCTGTTAAGGTTTGTGAGGCCATCTGTCTTTTTGATCAGGTTGACGTGTGCGCCACTGAGTTCCAAAAGGACTGCCAGTCGTTGTTCCAGGAGTTGCCGGTAATCGAAGGAGAGGAGGAGGCGTTTAAAGGAAAGGATCGGTTTATCGGAGAAGGACGGGTCATCCCCGATTTCTAATCCTTCTACGAGAATCCCCCTGCCCCATGTCCAGGAAAGATTGTGAATGCCCACGGGACGGTGAACTGCGCGAGTGGCATATTGTACTACTCTTTCCTTTGCCCAGTTTGTGGAAACAAACCGGGGAAGCAGGAAAACAAGAAGGGCCACAAGAAATATCAGGGACAGGATTGCGCCAAACAGCCACAACATCCATTTAACGGTTCTGGAGAATCGGGATTTCCGGGGGGCCTTATGGGGTGTTGCGGGGTTTTCTTCCATGAACGTTCAACACTCTTCTTTGTAGCGTCTGAAAAAACCTATTCGTCACGTTAATCCATGTGAGGCGAATATTTTATAACATGGAGGGGTGTGCTATGGCAATGAGAATGCAGTGTTTCTGGAAACCTAAACGGTGAAGTCAGATATTCGCGTTGGACAGCTGCCAAAAATAAATAGGGCCGCTTTCCCGGGCTTTCAAGCCCGGGCTGGTTTTTCATGTGATGAGCCGATTGAAAACAAAAACGGATTCCCTCCCTGTCCCTTCGCTTCCGGGACGGGAGCCCGTTGCTGTGTACTTATTTCGCAGGACCGAAAGAGCGGGTGAAAAGATCGTGGAGGGCCCGGCTGCCGTCTTCGGAGAGGTAACGGGTGCCGGTGCCGGCAAAGGTGTCCGAGGCAATCACCGGGGTGTTTTCCACCCATTGGTTGTTCTCCCAAGAAAACCAAGCCTTCTGATCCTGATCGTAGACATGCAGCGGCCTGTTGAACAGCTTTGCCAATTCGACGCCCCAGCCTGTCCCTCCCTTGACGGTGTCGTCCGGCTGTATCCAGCCGACCGCAATGACGTGGTGGCCGTTATTGACCATATGGAAAAGGGACTGAATGACTTTTCGAATCTTATCCGTCCGGGAGTACGTTCGTTTCATCCGTTTGGACACAATTTCCATGCTCACATCGCCCTTTTGCAGCTCTTCTTGAGTCAGGACTCGGACGCCGCGGGTGCGCTCGGGATTATGCCCTTCGAAGGATATGTTCACCTCTTTCATGTTCCAGGCCTCGGCAAGTTTGCCGAATTCCGCCTCCGCACCTCTGTGCCCGCCGCTGTATAACGTGATCTTCGAAATGTCTGCCATCTTTGTTGTCTCCTGAGCAAGTTTGAGTCATTGTGTGATTAGGCAAAAAAAATACCCTGCGGCGATTCGGCAGGGTTAATAACTAAAGTAATTCGGCTTTTCGGTATTACAACCCTGACGATGGTATTTTTTCATCCCTCTCCCACCATCTTCGACGGATCGACCCATATGTCGAAATCTTTTGGGCTTACGTGGCCCAATGCAATCGCGGCCTCTTTCAGCGTGATGCCATCCCTGTGCGCCTTTTGGGCGATTTCCGCGGCCTTGTGGTATCCGATATGCGTGTTGAGGCTGGTGACCAGCATCAGCGAATTCTCCAGATGACGCTTGATCACGGGCCGGTTGGGCTCGATGCCTTCGGCGCACTTGTCGTTGAAACTCAGGCAGGCATCTCCTAACAGGCGCGCGCTCTGCAACAGGTTGGCGGCGATCAGCGGTTTGAATACATTGAGTTCGAAATGGCCGTTGCTTCCACCGATGCCCGCAACGACATCGTTCCCCATCACCTGGGCTGCCACCATGGTGAGAGCTTCGCACTGCGTGGGGTTTATTTTGCCGGGCATGATGCTTGAACCGGGTTCGTTATACGGGATGATGATCTCGCCGATACCGCTTCGCGGGCCGCTGCTGAGCATGCGGATGTCGTTGCCTATCTTCATCAGGCTCACGGCCAGACGCCGGAAGGCGCCACTCAGTTCCACCATGGCATCGTGGGCCGCAAGCGCCTCGAACTTGTTCGGCGCGGTGACAAACGGCAGCCCAGTCAGTTCCGCTATCTTTTTTGCCACGGCCTCCGCATAACCCTCGGGCGTGTTCAGGCCGGTGCCCACGGCTGTTCCGCCCAGCGCCAGTTCACGTACCATCTCCAGCGCGTTGTTCACCGCACGCTCCCCGTTGTCCAGTTGCCGCGCATAACCACTCAACTCCTGGCCCAGGGTAAGCGGGGTGGCATCCATGAAGTGGGTGCGTCCCGTTTTCACCACGTCCTTGAAGGTCTCGGATTTTTTGGCGAGCGTATGGCGCAGTTTCATCACGCCTTTCAGCGTTACGTCGATCGTGAGTTTGTAGGCCGCAATGGACATGGCCGTGGGAAACGTATCGTTGCTGCTCTGGCTTTTATTGACGTCATCGTTTGGATCCAGGACCTTTTTCTCGTCGGTTAGGCTTCCACCGTTGAGCACCTGTGCCCGGTTGGCGACTACCTCATTCACATTCATATTGCTGTGGGTGCCGCTCCCGGTCTGCCAGATTACCAGCGGGAATTGGTCGTCCAGCTGGCCCTCGATGATTTCTTCGCAGACTCGGGCGATCAGGTTCGCCTTCTCCTTTGTCAGTACCCCGAGCTCGTGGTTGGTGAGGGCCGCGGCCTTTTTCAAATAGGCAAAGGCGTATATGATTTCAAGGGGCATGCTGGCCGTCGGGCCGATGAGGAAGTTGTTGCGGCTGCGTTCGGTCTGGGCGCCCCAGTATTTGCCGGCGGGCACTCTCACTTCGCCCATAGTGTCTTTCTCGATTCTGTATTTCATGGCACCCTTTCTCGTTCCTCCGATTTCAAAAAACTTTCGTATCCTATTCAAATTTCCTGGCAGCAAAATGATGATGCAGAGAAACCATTCCGTCACGACCTCGTGACTCCATTCCTGCCATGATTCTTGAATAAGATATAAACTTTCCTATTTGTTTCTTCTTCCTTGGCGTAGAGGCAATCCAATGTTACATGAATACTATCGCAGAGTAAAATGGGGTGTTGACCCCATTTTATTGTGATATAACTGTAGTATGATAATTAATTATTTTATGCTAAAGTCTTTAACCTTTCGTAAAGCGTATTTTGGAAATTATTTGTGCGACCGTCAAAATTGGAAAAGACCATCGTTTATTTAAGGAGGAAGGCTATGAAATGGAATAAATTCCTACTGATCCTGTTCTGTGCCGGTATGTTTTCAGGCCCGGGAACGGTGCTGTCTCAACCTCAGCCACCCGTTGTAACTGCCTCTATTTCAGGAACCTGGGCTCAAATTGCCTGGAACCAGGTAAGCGGAGCAACCGGCTATACGTTGTCTTGGGCGCCGAAGCCGTTTATTGTGGGTGTTGACTCCATCGGAGCGGCGGACGTGGGGACGCAAACCAGTGTAGCGGGCTATCTGTGGCCCGGAGCTTCCTATTACATGGCGGTTCAGTCTCGCGATGCTTCGGGAATAAGTTCCTATTCCAACGTCGTAGAAATCGTCATCGGTAATCCGGCCCCAATTTCCGGGAATTTCCAGGTATTTGCCTTTAATGATCTCGGCATGCACTGTTACGATCCGGATTTTTCAGTATTCAGCATTCTGCCGCTTTTTAATGTGCTTCATGCGCAGGTCATCCAAAAGGGTAGTTCCCCGAAAATCATGGGTCCGGAGGTAGCCGTCACCTATGAAGCCATGGCCGATCAGACCGGTTCCATTAACACCACAAGCGCCGGCAAAACAAATTTCTGGGACTATGCCCTGCCTTTGTTCGGCGTCAATCCTCCGGTGGACACAGGGCTTCTGGGAGCAAAAATGCCGGGCATAACGAATCAACCTCAACCCTTTTCGTGGGATGGGGGAAACATATCCTGGTTCAGTGCCACGGGAATTCCAATTACCTCCCGGGACGACAGTCTGAAAATCAATTCCTATCCCCTGATGAATGTTCAGGCCGTAGATCCTGCAAGCGCCGCGATCCTTTCCTCCCTTCCGGTGGTGGTTCCCATTTCGGACGAAATGAACTGCAACGTCTGTCATGCCACGGGAAATGTGGGCGCCGCCATCTCGGGTGTAACATGGAGCGCCAGCGCCGATCCGGAGATTCAGTACAGGGAAAACGTTCTGATTATCCATGATTATAAAAACGGCACGGACCTGTTCAACAGTCAGCCGGTTCTGTGCGCGTCCTGTCACTATTCTCCGGCACTGGATTTAAACCATGTAGGACCGGTGGGGCCACAAGTGACAAATCCCACCCTCTCCAGTGCCGTTCATGGATATCACGCCTCGAAAACCACTGCCAATCCACCCAGTGGAAATACCTGCTATTACTGCCATCCAGGAGAAATTACCCAATGCGCTCGAGGGGCCATGGATACGGCGGGTCTGAGATGTATGGACTGCCACGGCGCCATGACCGCCGTTGGTCAGGCGACCCGCACTCCCTGGACGGATCTGCCCATGTGCCAGTCCTGCCATACGGGCGATGCCCTCAACAATTATGACGGCCAGATCATTCGACGCATCACCTATGCCGACAGTCCGGATAAGGCCACCTTTATCGTTGCAACCAATAAGCGGTTCGCCGAGCAGACCGGAACGCTCTATCGGAACAGTGTCGGACATAACGGAGTGAGTTGTCCGTCCTGCCATGGCAGTCCGCATGCCATATGGCCTTCACGGGAGGTTAATGATAATCTTGCAGCCGTTCAGATTCAGGGCCATGACGGCATGATCACCGAATGTACAGCCTGTCATGGAAGCGGATTGTCTCTGACCCTCAACGGGCCTCATGGCATGCACAATGTAAACAGTCAGACATGGGTCAACGGCCATGAGAGATTCGCCTCTCAGGCGGCCTGCGGGACCTGCCATGGGGCGACCGGACTCGGGACGGTTATATCCAAGGCTGCCGCAACCCGATCTTTTACAGGGGAACACAGTATCGTCAGCATTGCAAAGGGCACGCAGATCGGGTGCGGTCTTT
>JBBSAR010000315.1:0-5598 GCA_038252125.1 Desulfatiglandales bacterium | reverse complement strand
TCCTCATCCTGAATCCAGCGCTCCGTCCCCACTTCCCGCCGGTAGGGAATCACTCGCAAAATCACCTTTTTGCCGACAGTCATGGGAAACTCTTCAATGTGCCGGCAGGGAAACACATCACACTCGTGACATCCGGCAAAGCCCTTCTCCTCCACACAATCGCGAATGTCGCAACGCTGACAGTAAAGGAAACGTTCGTTGGAAAGGCATCCTCCACATCGGATATCTTCCACGGAAAGACTTTCACTATCCGGAAGACCCCCTTTTCCCTCCATTTTGCCCTGGTACAGCTTTACCAGACGTTCCTTGAATTTCAGGTTATTCTCGCGATAGGCCATGCGGATGGCACAGACACCGCAATAAAGTCCGCAAGGTGAAACCAGATCCGGATTGATCTCCATGCCGCGGCCTTCCCCCGCCTCGCCGGTCATCGAACAGACTTCTGCCATTCTTGGGCAAAAATGTCCGCCACCCGGTTTACCTGGGAGGCATCAATCTTGAGGGCCTTGGCCACTTCGGCATAAAGCAACTTCCGATCCCCATTTTCCGCGTTTACAAGATTTTGCAGGTCTCTTTTTTCTTTCAGGCTCAACCCACCGGGATTGGCCAAAGCCACGTAGCCATTATTCTGTTCCTGCAAAATCCCTTTCGCGTAATAGGGTTTCATGAGAGGATACCGGCTTTTCATCTGCTGCTTCAAAGAGCGGATCGTCGCGTTGGATACGTTCAGGGCTTCTTCAGCAAAGGCCCGGGGGCAGAAAAAATCCGCCAGGAATTTATGATTAAGAAAGCTGTTCTGATCCTTGCCCGGGTTTGTATTTTCGGGCGGAGGCGTTCCCCTTATGTCGTCCACGATCTTGCCCGCAACAGACTTGACCTCCTCAGCCGGGAAATAAATATTGATGGTAACACAGGCAAATATCATGAAAGACAAACATGATACCGTCAACCAAAACGCCTTCCTGGTAATTTTCATGGCATCCTCCTTACTGCTTAAAATAAATTGCACATATTCTCACCGGATAACCGGCCCGCCCTTGGAAGCGGATATTCGTTTTATCCGGCTTAGCATGTCTTTGAAACTCACGTCATTATCCGTATTTTGATTTATCACATCCACACCCGAGAAGAAACCCCTTTTTATGAGGTACTCCTTTCCTCCGTCCTTGATCGTTCCGTTTATTCTGAAGGCATCATTTTCCAGCGACGCGCGGATACCGATCTTATCGTATGGGAATTGCTTGAAAAAGCTCATAAATATCCCGGCAACACCCACAAATGGGCTTCCATTTCCTCCCAATTGGGCAATATTGTTCACCGCCTTCACACTGATCTTCTGGGGGACATCCTTTTTTTTCGTCGTTTCCAGCAACAGATTGAACCTCTGCAACTGTCCGTTGCTGATTTCGATATGATCGGCATAGCCGTTCAGCACCCCTTCGATTTCCCCGAAGGGGGTCCCCGCGGTAAGTTCCAGGAGCCGCAAATCGCTCCATCGGGCATCTATTCCAAATACCGGCGCGGGACCAAACAGACCCGAGGCGCCGGCATGGGAAAAGACGATTTCGCCCCCGAAAACATGGGCAATCAAGGAACCTTCGCCTGACAAGCTCCCCTTTTCAAAATGAATCGGTTCCAGCTTTCCTGAAATAAACCCCTTAATGGGATCCGGCCAAATCCCCGCAAGGAGAGGTCCCATGGAAAGATCGTTCAAAACAATGCCCGTGTTCAAAGACAGATCCCGACCGAAAATGTTTTGAAGCTGCACAGGGGAGACCCGAATTTCTCCTCCGGGGACCTTTACAATTGTCGGGTCTTCCACGGATATCCGATTGGGACCAGCCTTAAGCTGCAATCTTAGCGGTTGCTCGGGCAGGAAAGGAATCTTCATTGATCCCACGTACAGATTTCCCTCCATCCGCGCCGAAGACCGGTCCATACCCTCTTCGCTCCGATACCAGACGGGAACCGACACATCCACATCTTTTATCATGATGCCTTGATCGGAAGAAGAGAGCAGGCCATCATGCCAGATAACACGGCCTTTTACCTCTCTGTCGGCTGAATCGCTTTTCAACCGAAGGTCCGCGGATATTTCACCATCCAGCTGGAGGTTCGCAAGAAAAGGCTTTTCCATCCGAAACGGTTCTTTTACAAAATTCCGAAACAGCGGTTCAACGGGGGTGACGGGAATCGTCAATTGGAGATCAATTCCCTGACCATAGCCACCCTTAAAAACCTCTCCATCCATCTTGGCGCCTAAAATCCCCTGGAGACTGAATACGGAGCTGGAGAGGCGAAGACTCCGGCCGGCCGATTTATAGAGGCCCTCGCAATGGACCTTCATTGGATGGTCCGTAAGCGACAGATAGAAAGGACCCCAGAGGGCCTCTCCTTTTTCCGCGGATATGGACGTATCGAAAGCTACTTTGGCAAGAGACGGATCGGTCTTTCCTCCCAACTGCCATTTGAGCGAGATCTTATCGCCCGCGTGAATTCCATCGGGACTCTGGAAGGAAGCCTCTTGGAAAACAGCCTGAGAGGTGACGAGACATTCCCCGCTTTTTTTGAGATCAACCTTTATTTCGAGCCGATCCTTCCCCCCGAATGTCCAATCCGGGGGAAGCCACCCCAGTTTGCCCGCCGATTGGAGCAGTCCTGTTTCCTTGCCCGTGACCGACACGGCCGTCCCGTCTTGGTCCGATTTCAGAAAGAGCCGGATGTTTTTTAAAAGGGATGAATCAAAAAGGACTTCAGGAAAGGAAACAGCGCCGGTTCCGGCATTTAGAACCCCGTCCTTAGTCTTTACTGTCACATCGGATAAGGCAAAGGCGTTTTTTCCGGAAGCGATACTCGCATGCGGAATCCGAATGAACAAATCATTCATCTTGCACTGGGGATAGGATACACTGAAATCTACAGTAGCATCAATGGGATCCAACAAGACCCCATTGCCCGAGAACGAGGCATCCCGGACAGTTAGACGGACGGCCTCCCTGAGATGAGGATACCGCCCATCTACTCTTGCTTCCCCTGAAAGTCTTCCCTGCAAGCGTCTTTCTCCCTCCACAACGGAAACCTCGTTCTCCTCAAAAGTGGCATTCAAGCCGCACTCCCAACCCCACTTCCCGCTTTCCTCGAAACCGTTTACAGCGCCCGAAAGAGAAACGGGGCCGGAAATCGTCGTGGAAAAGGGGGAAATTCTTTCATTAACAAAGGGAAGCAAACGTCCTGGAAAGGCGCTCCCTTGGGACACTTCCAATTGAAAACGCCTCGGAGCGCCCAGGTCGGCATCGAGTTTCCCTTTGAGGTGCAGAAGATCCGCCACGTCCAACGCCATGGGATTCACCCGAAGAGATCGGTTCTTCAGATCGATCTTTCCGTCGGCGGTCAGCGAACATGCCGAAAGAATTTCTCTTTTCTCATTTTCTCCTCCAAGAACCGCTTCTCTGAATCCGACAGTTAGACCGGTGAAAGCAACCCTGCCCAAGGGATATTGGTAGAGGAGATTCGCCTTCACACCCAGATCATGAACGATTCCTTCGGGACTCTCAAGACCGCCGTTTTCAAGGTTGAGCCGACAGAACGTCCCGGAATCACCAAGGGAGACGGGTCCATCCGTTTTCAAGGAGACCAAGGGGATGCTAAGCTTCATCTTTTTTGCCGGCCACTCCGCATGGATGCTGCAAAGGAGTTCAACGGCATGCTTGGCATTGAGGTTCGATTGAATCTTATTCAGGCGAATGTTCAGGTCCCCGGCCTCGACATCCATTTGACCGTTAGCGATTGCTATTTGTTGAATCTTTATATCCTTGAAAAGAAAGATGGAAATGAGCCGGGAAAGAATGCCGCCGCTGGAGGAGGAGATGAATGATGAATCGTCGCCTTGAAAAAGGGTGGCATCCGCACCCATGCGGCCGGAAAATGAAGGCAGGGTGATGGATTTACAAACAAGCACCCGGTTTCCGAAAGGACCTTCCAGAAAAAACTCCGCGCTGAATTCAGGGAGGGTGAAATCCAAATCCTTGAGTTTTTCCCCGGAACCGAAATGGACCCCTTTGGCCTCTATTCTGAGAGGTTCAAGGGAATATTCCAGCTTCCCGATAGTAAGCGTAGCACCAATGGAACGGGAAACCGATTTCTCCACCCACGTCTTGATGAGAAGCGGGTGGAAGTAGGCATACCAGATCAGACCCCCTGAGATGCACACCAGGAGAAGCACGACGGCACAGGAGGCCCAAAGGATTTTTCGTTTCGTTTTCATCGCCTTCCGGAAACCAGGATAAAATCACTGAAACAGAAGCCGCAACGGCTGAAGCCCGTTTTCTAAAACCCGGCCCCGCAAACCTTGCAAAACCTGGCATCGGAGTCGTGCCCTTCCTCGGCGCAGGCAGGACACACCTTGGTGGAACCGGCGGCCCTTCTCGCCTCCGAAAGTTCCACGGTGACGATACCGGTCGGAACGGCAATAATCCCGTATCCGATAATCATTACAATCGATGCCAAGACCTTCCCCGCCACGGTCTGGGGAGCGATATCGCCATAACCGACGGTCGTCAGAGTCACGACCGCCCAATAAACGCTTTGAGGGATACTTGTAAATCCATTTTCTTCGCCTTCCACCAGATACATGATGGCGCCCATGATCAGCACAAGGATGAGTACGGTGCCCAGGAAAACGATAATCTTCCTGGTGCTGGCGCGAAGTGCCGTACGCAGGACCCTGGCCTCGCCCACAAAATGGGCAAGCTTCATCACGCGGAATACACGAAGGAGACGGAGGGCGCGAATGACAATAAGGGATTGGGTTCCCGATACAAGCAGGCTGAGATAGGTCGGAGCCACGGCCAGCAGATCCACAAGCCCGTAAAAGCTGAACACATAACGGATCGGCTTTCCAACACAGATCAGTCGCAGGATGTACTCAATGGAAAACAATACCGTGAACAGCCATTCGACCGCACGTAGCACGGATCTGTATTCGTTGCGAATCCAGGTAACACTATCAAGGAGTACGGCCAATATACTCAGCGCAATGCAGACAAACAACGCCACATCGAACGCCTTGCCCCCGGGAGTATCCGCCTCGAAGATGATTCGATACAGGCGCTGTCGCCAGAGACTTGTTTGAAGGATGGGCTTCTCATTCATATATATATCTATTAATAATTTTACCCAAGATACGTCAAGTAAGAAGATATGAGGTCTATATTGCACCCAGGCTTTCATAATATGAATCCTCATCCCGTTTTCGGTTCCTGAACCAAGGCATTCCGGTTGCTAACCCGCATCCCTCATGATATAAAACTTCCGGATTTAAAATCAAACACCCTGCTATGAAGGAGATAAAAAAAATGTCCTATTTTATCAGTCCGAAGGTGCTCTTTGGCAAGGGCTCATTGAAGAAATTGGGTCCCGAGATGGAAGGGAAAGGGAACAAGGCGTTGTTGATTACCGATAAGACCATGGTGAAATTTGCCGACGGACTTGTGGAAACGCTTGAAAATGCGGGTTTCACAATCAAAATATGGGCTGGCGCGGAGCCTGATCCGTCCGTTGATGTGGCACTTGCCGGCAGCAAAGTCCTCCTGGATTTTG
>JBBSAR010000314.1:0-5602 GCA_038252125.1 Desulfatiglandales bacterium | reverse complement strand
GAATGTTCTATTGGAGGCCCCTTTCACCCGCCTTTCTTAACCGTTAAATCCTTATTTTCTTCTGTCCCTCCTTCTTTGCCATCGGCGCCAAGACAGAGAATTTGATAGTTGCCTTCCTTAATCAGCATATTGATCGTCTGCAAATTGCAGAAAAGCACCAATAAATATTGCTGTTGCGGCAAAAGCACCGAGAACGATTCCCAACCCCCATTTAAAACCCTTTCCCATTGACATTCACGCAACCTTTGTATCTTGCAACAATCCCGGCAGGAACGGTTAAGTGCGGACAGACTTATAATGTCTACCCGCCACCCACCGGCGGAAAAATTGTCATCCGGTCCCCGGGGGCAACTTCTCCGTCCATGGCGCCCTGGCGATCGTTGAGCATGATTACCTTGGGCATGTCCGGCGGGATGCCCAGTTTGTCGAGCACATCTTTCACCGTGGCGGGTTCGGCGATTTCGATGGACCGGACGTTTCCCTCCGTATCGGGGGATGGGAGATACTGTTTGAACTGGGTTAAAAGTTTTATTTCGATTTGCATGATGTGGCCTTTACCGCCCGGTCCCTTACCGGATGCGGATCTAAAAGTTGAACAGTTGGGCAATCTCTTCCCGGGGGACATCAAACACGGAACCGGTTGGCGGCAGCGGATCGGTCCGCATCCAGTCAGGAAGCCCATCGGCTTCCGGTCCCATACCGGCTTTGATGTTGAAAGCCCGCTCCTGGCGAAGCATCTCTTTTCCCAATTCCTCGAAATCGACGGCAGTCCATGCAACACCATAAAGGGCGGCAACCATGGACGCAATGATCTCCGGGGTCGCGCTCAAAAAGGTGAACATGCACAGACCCGTGGCATCCAGCGCGGCGGTGGCGATCTGCGAGATCCGAGACCGCTCCACCTGCCCCACCGGATTCAGGGGATCATCTTCCACCACCCCGGCGGTGTGATCCGCCCCCTGCGGGCTGGTAGCGTAGGTGACGCCCCAACCCTTAAGAGACCGGGCGGAATGGGCGGGTATCCCCTGCCCCTTGACCGCGGGGATACGATCAATGCCGAACACATTGGCCGTCTGGGTCACGCCGCTGCCGATGATACGCCCCATGGGGGTTCCCTGGGCGACCTCTTCAATATAGGCTTCTGCCCTGGCGGCATCGCCGAACTCAAACAGCCCAACGTCGTTGAGCACACCGATGGCACAGCCCACCTCGATGGTGTCGAGGCCCAGCTCATCGCATCGTCGGTCCATCCTGGCCACGGCATCCAGGTCGTCAATCCCCAGGTTCGCGCCCAACATGGCCACGGTTTCATATTCCAGCGCGGAGGTGACATGGTTGCCGTCAGCATCGTGGAAGATCGGCGAACACCGGACGATACAACCAGGCATGCAAGCATTGCCCATGGAGCCGCCCCGGGCGTTGTTGAGTTCGATCATGGTGTTGGAATTAAGCCCCTTTCGTTTCTCAAAACCGCCGTGCCGATGGTTCCTGGTGGGAAGGCTGCCGCGGTCGCCATCCACATCGATGCAGACATTGGTCCCCAGGGAATTAAAGACCGCTCTTAACGGATTGTTCTGGATGGTTTCCGCGGCCACCTTGACCGCCTGTTTAAAGGCATCGGGATCAGCCGCCTTTCGCAAAGAAACGCCTTCACTGTCCACCACGATGGCCTTGAGCCCCTTGGACCCCATCATGGCGCCCACACCCCCTCTTCCGGCGTGGCGTGCTGGGCGGTCTTCCGGATCGGTGACGGCAACGGTTGAGTTGGCCAGCTTCATCTCCCCTGCAGGCCCGATGATGATGACCGATATTTTCTTGCCGTAGCGCTCTCGAAGCTTTTCACATGCCGGATAGTTTTCCATCCCCACAATCTCTCCGGCCGGTTCGAGAACGGCGCCTTCGGAATTAATTTTAAGCACCTGCCATTGGTCCGATTTTCCCTGAACCATAATGGCACGAATCCCCAGACGTCCCAGTTTGTCCCCTGCCGTACCGCCCGAGTTGGCCTCCTTGATGCCACCGGTCAGCGGGCTCTTGCCGCCAAAAGACATCCGGCCCGATTGGGGCGCGCTGGTTCCGGCCAGAAGACCGGGTGCTGCAATAAAAGGAGCTGTGGGAGACAGAGGGTGAGCGGTGGGAATACCGTATTTTGTCAGGAGATGATCGATCATGGCCCGTCCGCCTACAAGATGATCTTTGGGAAAAGCCTCCTTGACGACTTCCTTCTTACTCATATCGATCTTCAAGATACTCATAAATACTCTCCTTTCACGAGAAATTGGACCCCAGTTTGACTTTTATCTGCTCGGAGGGGTTATGTTAGCATAGACATTTGATGGCATGATACCAAAACGATATCATGGCGCCTTCCTGTACCGCTCGGATATTTCGTTCATTCGTTTGCGGTTTACCCCGAAATCATAGGAACCCGTTCTTGAGGCCGAACGGAACTGGATGAGATGATCTTTATCATCGAAAACAAAATTCACATCATCCACAAATCCGAAGAGGGCGGAGCGAAATTCAGCATGGATATAAAGAGGATCCGAGGTGATAATGGTGCAGCGCTTCATGTCACGCAAAACCAGGAGTAAACGTTTATAGCTTTCTTCCCGTGTTCCCTCATAAGGCAAGGGCGACATGGCGTGGTCGGGATCAGTACTTTTCGTGGAGACGCAGTTGGGAGAATCCGGACAGGGGGCAAGGGTATTCCCATTCGCTCCATGGTCTTCCCGGGCATGGCCCATGCAGCCTGTCGTGGTCCATAATATCGCGGAAAATAACACCATAACGTTCATTTTTCGTTTCATGGCAGTGCAAAAACCTCCTTTTCCTTTACATGATCTCAGGGAATAGTTTTCTCGTTCGTCTTTTTCCCAACCGTCAATCGTTCCGCGTCCGTTATCCACCCGCCGCCCATGGCCTTGTAGATGTTCACGAGCGCGTTGAAAAGCCCGGCCCTGTACTGGGCGTAATTAAGTTCCGAAGGAAAGAGTTGCTGTTCGGCCTGAAGCACAGTGGAATAGGGCGAGTATCCCCCCTCGTACTGCAATCTGGCCAGATGCACGTACTCCCTGTTTGCCTTGACAAGGCGTTCCTGCGCCTGAATCTGATCCAACAGTTTCTTCCGGGCGACCAGGGCGTTATCCACATCGGCAAAAGAATTCTGGACCGTCTGCTCATAGTTGAGAAGGGATGCTTTCCGGATGGCCTCGGCTTCCCTGACCTGTCCCTGAATCGCGCCGCCTGTAAAAATGGGGCCTGTGATGGAACCGGCGTAACTCCAGATGCGGGCAGGCCCCTGAAACAGACTGGAGAGGTCGGAACTCGCTAACCCGAGGGCGCCGGTCAGGGATATGGCAGGAAAGTAAAGGGCCTTGGCGGCGCCGATCTGGGCGTTGGCGGAAATGAGATTCTGCTCGGCCTGTCGTATGTCCGGGCGGTTGACGAGGAGATCCGATGGAAGACCCGCCGGGACAGGCGGAAGGTGCAATTCATGAAGCGTTTTCCCCCTCTTTACAGGCCCCGGATTGCGACCCAGCAGGATGGAAATGGCGTTCTCCAACTGTGCGATCTGCAATTCGATTTGCGGAATCGCGGACGCAGCGGTTTCATACTGCGAACGGGCCTGTTCCACGGTCATCTGGGAAACCTGACCATACTTGAAGCGCAGCTCGAAGAGTTTCACCGACTGGGCGTAGGTAACCAGGGTTTCCTTTGCGATCCGGAGTTGATCATCGAAACCGAGGAGCTGGATGTAGTCGCCGGCAACGGAAGAAACAAGGGTCAGGATTACTCCGCGCCTCGCCTCCTCGGTTGCCAGCAGTCCGGCTTGGGCGGACTCGGAGAGCCGGCGGATGCGACCCCAAAGGTCGATTTCCCAGCTCACATTGGCAAAGACTTGATAGGAACTGTGCGGATTCTGCAGAAGGGAAGAATAGGGCGAGATGCTTTGTTCGCTCATGCGCTCCCTGGTATCGGTTCCGCCGTATCCAATCTGAGGGAAGAGCGGGGCACGCGCCTGCCTGAGCACGGCCGCGGCCTGTTCGATATTGGCGGCGGCTATCTTGATGTTTCTGTTGTCGGCGAGGGCCTCGATGATCAGACTGTCGAGCGCGGGATCCTGAAACTGTTTCCACCAGTTGATGTTGACGGTCGCCCGGGCCTCCCCATCTTCGTATAGGAATGCGGCGGGCACATCCGGTTTGGGTCGTTCGTAGTCGGGGCCTACCATACAGCCCGTAAGCAACAAAACAAGTACTAAGGCCACAAGGATGCGCATGTCAGTTTCCCTCCCGCTTCCCGTGGGAGACCTCTTGTTCCGCACCGCCCTCAGCGGCGGATTTTGCCTTTGCTTTCGCTTCCTTCTTTTCTTTGGATCGCTCGCTCATCCGATCAAAGAGATAGAATAAAAGCGGCACATAGAGCATGGCCAGCGTGGTCTCCCCGATCATGCCGCCGATAATGCCGGTCCCGATGGAATGACGGGCGTTTGCCCCGGCGCCCATGGCGATGGCGAGGGGCAGGGCCCCGAAGGCAAAGGCGAGGGAGGTCATGATAATGGGGCGCAGTCTCTGCTCGCCCGCCTCGATGGTGGCCTCCATGATCGATTTCCCCTCTTTGCGCAGTTCAGTCGCGAAGGAGACCCTTAAAATGGCATTTTTTGCCCCCAGACCGATCAGCACGAGAAGGCCGATCTGGAAGTAAACATCATTTTCAAGGCCTCGCAGCCAGACCGCGGTCAAGGCCCCAAGGACCCCGAAGGGGACCGCCATCATGACGGAACCGGGGAGGGTCCACGATTCGTACTGTGCGGCAAGCACGAGGAAGACGATGATGAGTCCGAATACGAACGCCAGCATGGAGGTTCCCCCGGATTTTACTTCTTCGTAAGCGAGCCCGGACCATGCGGAGGCGTAGCCTGAAGGAAGCACTTCGCGGACCACGGCTTCCATGGCCGCGATGGCCTGACCGGAGCTGTATCCGGAAGCGGCGTTCCCATTGATTTTGGCGGCCGGGAATCCATTGAAATGGGGGAGGAGGTCCGGTCCGGACACCCATCGGGTCGTCACCAAGGCGGAGAGAGGGACCATGTCGCCCTGATTCGACCGGGTGTAGAGTCTCCCCAGGTCCACCGGGGCCTGCCGGTGTTTGGGATCGGACTGGAGAATGACCCACCAGGTCCTGCTGAACTGGTTATACTGGCTCACTGTGAGAGAACCGAACTGGGCCTGAATGGCATTATACACATCGTTCACCGATACGCCCAGAAGAGTGGCCTTCTCGCGGTCCACTCCCACGCTCAACTGCTGGGTGTTGGCCCTGAACGTGCTGTTCAGACCGGTAAGTTCAGGCCGCTGACGAGCCTTGGTGAGGAATTGCCGCGTAATGTCCCCCAGTGCCGTGGGATCACCCGCCCCCATGTCCTGTATCCAGAATTCAAAACCACCGGTCGTCCCGATCCCCGGAATCGCCGGCGGCGGCACGGGAATAACCAGACCATCCTGAATATCTTTTGTATCCCTGTGCAGCCCCATCAGCACGGCCCGCGCGTTTTGCGCCCGTGCCGTCTTTATGGAAGCATAGCGCTCTTCGAAGGGCT